>NZ_JAHBDE010000056.1:0-15141 GCF_019956175.1 Pseudomonas sp. BF-R-30
GCTCGCGAAGGCGGTGTATCAGCTGACATCTGAGCTGAATGACATTCCGCCTTCGCGAGCAAGCCCGCTCCCACAGGGGATGTTTTTCAAGCTGCGATAGCTGGGCGCATCGGCACTTGCTGTTTTTCCGGAATCGCCCCGAACAACACCTTCTGCACCGCCTGCTGCGCCTCGAACGCCAGTGCCGCGCGTTCCCGGCCTTCGCAAGCGATTGGCTTGAGCAGATGAATCTCCACGCCGCCACGGTCATTGGCGAACAACCGCATCAGATGCGACAGCAAGTCATCGTCGCCAATGAACGGCGCCAGCGCGCAAGGCTCGCCGTCACGCACATAACGAATCGCCACCGGCTGCATCGCCACTTCGGAATCGATGGCGGCGGACAGCAGGCGGCCGTGAAAGGTACGTAGCGAACGGCCATCGGTGGTGGTGCCTTCGGGGAACATCAGCAGCGGGTGTGCCTGTTCCAGGTGACGGGTCATCTGCTTGCGGATCAACTGGCTGTCACCCGAGCCACGGCGGATAAACAGGCTGCCGGCTTTGGCCGCCAGCCAGCCGGCTACCGGCCAGGTGCGCACTTCGGCCTTGGACAGGAACGACAGCGGTGTGAGCATGCCCAGCAGCGGGATGTCGGTCCAGGACACGTGGTTGCTGACCCAGAGCATCGGTGCCTTCGGCAACTCGCCGTGGACGGTCACGTCGAAGGGCAGGGCATTGCTCAGGCGGGCCATGAAAAACCGCGACCAGCGTTGCCGGCGCGCCATCGAATGGGCCATGCCCAAGCGCTCGAACAGCCCGAACACACTGGCCATGCCCAAGCCCAGCGTAACCACCATCAGCACTCGCGCGATTCGCGCGTACACCCGCAACCGGCCCATTACACAGCCGCCTTGAAGTGTTTGGCGTAACGCGGGCAGAGTTCGTCGCGCTTGAGCAGGATGAACACGTCGGCGACCTGGAAGTCTTCGTCCCAGCATGGCTCGCCGCAGATCTTCGCGCCCAGGCGCATGTAGGCCTTGAGCAGCGGTGGCATTTCGGCGATCACGTTCGACGGGATGTCGAGGCTCGGCAGCGGGTTTTTCGGCTCGGCGCGCAGATGTTCGGTGCACAGGTAGCGTTCGCGCAGACGTTGCATGATCGCGTGGGCCTGCACGCCGCCATCCTGCATCGGAATGCTCGCACAACCCATCAGGTAGCTGTAGCCGCCCTGGTTCAGGACTTCGGCCAGCTCGCCCCAGAGCACGGCGATGGTGCCGCCATTGCGGTAGGCCGGGTCGACACAGGTGCGACCGATTTCCAGGATCGGGCCTTGCAGGTGCACCAGACCGTGGAGGCTGAACTCTTCTTCGCTGTAGAATTTGCCCAGGCTGCTGGCAGCCGTGTGGTCGAGTAAACGGGTGGTTGCCACCAGGCGCCCGGTGTTCAAGTCACGCACGCCGATGTGGGCGCAGTGAACGTCGTAGTCATCCATGTCCAGACCCAGTTCAGCGCCCTTGAGTTTGGCGTTGAATTCGCCGCTGAACACATTGAAGCGCAAGGCCTGGGCTTCCTGCAAAGCCTCGGCGCCCACCAGGCGTTCGGCTTGCAGGCGGCGTTCGTTGCCGGTGTCGCTGATGCGGGCGATCTGAGTCATGGCGAATCTCCGTGCGGGCTGCTCACCCGTCTTTGGGCTACAGCGAATCGACTTTCTTTGTCTAGCCGTGTTGTGCAAAGTCAGGCTATGTAGCCCCGGTGTCATCGCCATTAAGCTTTGGTGATGCTTATATGACAGCCTTCGAGGAGCCTCTTATGCCCTGGCAAACCCTGTTGAACCGCCGTGACCGATTGCCTGCCAACCCGGATCTGGCGGAAGGTTTCGCGACCTTGTTGCAGCAGTTGGGAACGGTCACTCCGTTTGAATTGGCGGTGCTTGGCGGGCGGTTGATGGCGACACCGGGGCTAGCGTTTCTGGTGGGGTATCAGGCGGCCTTGCGCATGCTCTGGCCGAGCGCGCCACTGAGCCTGGGCGCGTTGTGCGCCACCGAACAGCGCAGCCTGCGCCCGGCCGATATGCAAACCCGACTGAGCGATTTGCGCCTGAGCGGACGCAAGGATTTCGTCACCGCCGGCAATGCCGCCGACTGGCTGCTGGTGGCGGCGCGCAGCGAGGAGCCTGGCGCCGATCCACGCTTGAGCCTGGCGGTGATCTATCGCGATGAGCCGGGTGTGCGGGTGGAAAAGCTGGCGCCGCTCCCGTTGATGCCGGACATCAGCCATGGCCGGTTGTTTCTGGATAACGCGCTGTGCGAGTTGCTCGCAGGGGATGGTTGGGACGCTTACGTCAAACCGTTCCGAACTTTGGAAGACATCTATGTGCTGAGCGCCATGACAGCGTGGTTGTATGGCGTTGGCCAGGAATGCGATTGGCCGCAAGGCTTGCAATTGCGGTTGCAGGGGTTGCTGGCGGGGTGCGCGGAAACCAGCCGCCAGCCACCTACCCATCCGGCCGGGCATGTGTTGCTTGGCGGGTTGTTTGCGCAGTTCGAAGGGCTCAAGGCTGAAGTGAATGAGGCGCTGGCCGGAGGGCCTCAAGAGTGGGCGGCGATGTGGCAGCGGGATCAGGCGGTGATGGATTTGGCTGCAGGGGCGCGGGGCAAGCGATTGGCGAAGGCTCTGGCGCAATCTTCGCTGCCCTGACTGGCCTCTTCGCGAGCAAGCCCGCTCCCACATTTGAAATGCATTCCCCTGTGGGAGCGAACTTGCTCGCGATGGCGGCCTGATTGGCAGCATGAATTCCTGAACTGTCATCAACCTCGACTAGGCTCAGCAGGTTCAATCTTCGAGCCCCCGTCATGCCCAAAGGCCTGTCCCTGATTTTCCTGCTGTTGCTCAGCCTCACGACCCAGGCTGAAAGCTGGCCCGCCGAGCAATGGCCGACCGCGCCGACGCCCGCTGGCCCGGCGCTTCAAGCCCTGGAGGCCTATGCCTTCCCATCCCGCGATGACACCACTCGCCAGGGCATTCGCACCGATGCCTTGCTGGTGATCCGCGACGGCCAGTTGATCTACGAACGCTACGCCGGCCCGACGACGGCCGAGACGCCGCACCTGACCTGGTCGATCAGCAAGAGCCTGATGGCCGCGGTCCTCGGTGTGGCTTACGGCGAAGGCTTGTTCAAACTCGGCGACCCTGTGGCGAAGTTTTATCCGCCCCTGCAAAAATACCCCGACCTGACCATGGCCGACCTGCTGCACTGGGCCTCGGGCCTGGATTGGCAGGAAGACTACGAATATGCACCGCTGAAGTCTTCGGTAATGGCCATGCTCTACACCGGCGGTCACCACGACATGGCTGCGTTCACCGCGGCCCATGCCGAGTACGCGGCGCCGGGCCAGGCGTTTCGCTACTCCAGCGGTGACAGCAACCTGTTGTCCGCCGCGCTGAAAACCATCGTCGGCCCCGGCCGCTATCCGGACTATCCGTGGACTGCGCTGTTCGAGCCGCTGGGCATCCGCCAAGCCGTGTGGGAAACCGATGCCACAGGCACTTTCGTTGCTTCGTCCTATGCCTATCTCACTGCACGGGACCTGGCCCGGGTCGGTCTGTTGATGGCCCGCGAGGGGCGCTGGGCAGACAGGCAACTGCTGCCCAGGGACTGGGTGGCGTTCAACCGCGAGCCGTTCGCTCACTATCACGCCGATCAAGACGAGGCCGTCCCCGGCGGCCAGTGGTGGCTCAATCGAGCCGTTGAGGGCGCGGCACGCCCCTGGCCCGATGCCCCCGTCGACACCTTCGCCGCGCTGGGGCATTGGGGCCAGGCGATGTACGTGATCCCCAGTGAACAGCTGGTGATCGTCCGCTACGGCGATGACCGCGACGGCACTTACCGGCACAACCAATTGCTCCAGCTCGCGCTCAAGGCCTTTTCCGGGAAGGTGCAGCCATGAGCGGTTTCATTCGCCGTCGACCGCTCAGTTCCCTGTTGTTGATCCTGCTGATCGCCTTGCTCGGCTGGATCTGGCACGAGCGGGTGGCGCTGTGGGCGTTCCCCGACATCATCAGCGCCTACACCGCCAAGGAATACTGTTCGTGCCGCTACGTGATGAACAACGATGCCGAGTACTGCCACGGTTATGTGAAACAGTGGCTGCCCGCCAGCGGCTTTACCGATGACCCGGCCGGCAAGCGTGTCTCGGTCAGTGGCATGGGCCGCAGCAACAGCGCGGTGTGGATCGGCGAGCGCCAGGGTTGTCGTTTGCAGCCTTGATATCCCTTCAGGTTCCACTCTGTGGAACCACATTCGATTGTCCTGGCGCGTGACTCGCGGTTATCTGGCGGTGAGCGCGACCTGCCTTTGATGTGTCGCGAAATCACCGCGAACAACAAGAACGGGACTACACCCGGCCCGAGGACAATCGTCATGACCCGATATCAGCACATCCTTGCCTGGCTCAACGACGTGGCCAGCGACCTGCACGCCACCCGCCAGGACATCCACGCCCACCCGGAACTCGGCTTCGAGGAAAACCGCACCTCGGCGCTGGTGGCCAAATCACTCGAAGAGTGGGGTTATGAAGTGCACACCGGCATCGGCAAGACCGGTGTGGTTGGAGTCCTGCGCAATGGCAGCAGCCTGCGCAAACTCGGGATACGGGCGGACATGGATGCGCTGCCGATCATGGAGAATACCGGCGCGACCTACAGCAGCCGGCATCAGGGCTGCATGCACGCCTGTGGGCATGACGGTCACACCACGATGTTGCTGGGCGCGGCGAGATACCTGGCGGCGACCCGTCAGTTCGACGGCACCCTGACGTTGATTTTCCAGCCTGCCGAAGAGGGGCAGGGCGGTGCCGAAGCGATGCTCGCCGATGGCTTGCTCGAACGTTTCCCGTGCGATGCGCTGTTCGGCATGCACAACATGCCGGGGCTACCCGCCGGCCATTTGGGTTTTCGTGAGGGGCCGATGATGGCCTCCCAGGATTTGCTTAACGTGACCATCGAAGGTGTCGGCGGCCACGGCTCGATGCCGCATCTGGCGGTCGATCCGCTGGTGGCGGCGGCCAGTGTGGTCATGGCCCTGCAAACCGTGGTCGCGCGCAACATCGATGCGCAGCAGGCGGCGGTGGTTACGGTTGGCGCGTTGCAGGCCGGGGAGGCGGCCAACGTCATTCCACAACAGGCGATCCTGCGCCTGAGCCTTCGCGCGCTGAATGCCCAGGTGCGCGAGCAGACCCTCGACCGCGTACGCGCGATCATCGAGTCCCAGGCGCAAAGCTTCGGTTGCAGCTCGCGCATCGAACATCGTCCGGCCTACCCGGTGCTGGTCAACCACGCGGCTGAAACCGAATTCGCTCGGCAAGTCGGCGTCGAGCTGGTCGGTGCCGATGCAGTCGATGCCAATACCCCCAAGCTCATGGGCAGTGAAGACTTCGCCTGGATGCTGCAACGCTGCCCCGGCGCCTACCTGTTCATCGGCAATGGCGTATCGCGGCCGATGGTCCACAACCCCGCGTATGACTTCAACGACGACATCCTGCTGACCGGCGCCGCGTACTGGGGCGCGCTGACCGAGAGCTGGCTCAAGCCGGCCTGATGTCCTCACTTTCTACTGCCGCTGGACCGGGCGCGCGCTGTCGTGCCCGCCGTTACCCACCAGGTTTTTGGAGAGTTCCCCATGCACACTTCGAGCACAGGCGTTTCGCGCACCCGGCAGGTAGTCGCCGCCGTTATCGGCAATGCCCTGGAATGGTATGACTTCATCGTTTATGGCTTTCTGGCCAGCATCATCGCCCGGCAGTTTTTCCCGTCCGAGGACGAACACGCCTCATTGCTGATGGCCCTGGCGACTTTCGGCGTCGGCTTTTTCATGCGTCCGGTGGGCGGCATTTTGTTGGGCATGTATTCAGACCGCAAAGGGCGCAAGGCGGCGATGCAGATGATCATTCGCCTGATGACCGTATCCATCGCACTGATTGCGTTTGCGCCGAACTACGCCGCCATCGGCATGGGTGCGCCGCTGTTGATCGTGGTTGCGCGGATGCTGCAAGGCTTCGCCACGGGCGGCGAGTACGCCAGCGCCACGGCGTTCCTGGTGGAGAGCGCCCCGGCACACCGCAAGGGGTTGTATGGCTCGTGGCAATTGGTCGGGCAATGCCTGGCGGTGTTCTCCGGGGCGGCGATGGTCGCATTGTTCACCCACCTGCTGACCCCCGAGGCACTCGACAGCTGGGGCTGGCGGATTCCCTTTGTGCTGGGCTTGCTGATCGGCCCGGTCGGGCTGTGGATTCGCAAACACATGGAAGAGCCGGAGGAGTTTCTCGAGGCGCGCAAGCAGGCCAAAGGCGCGAGCCCAAGCTTGATGCAAGTGCTCCGCGAACACCGGCGCAGCATTCTGGTGTCCATGGGCCTGGCCTGTGGTGCGACCGTGTCGTTTTACGTGGTGTTGGTGAACATGCCGACCTTCGCCCACAAGAATCTCGGCCTGCCGCTGGATCAGGTGCTGCTGGTGCAAATGCTGGCGGTGGCGCTGATGACCGTGGTGATTCCGTTGTCTGGCGCGTTGTCGGACCGCCTCGGCCGCCGCCCGGTGTTGATGGCCTTCACCCTGGCGTTTTTCCTGATGGTGTATCCGCTGTATGTGTGGGTGGCGGCGGCGCCATCGGTGGAGCGTTTGCTGGTGATGCAACTGTTACTGTGCAGTGCGATCGGTGGGTTTTTCGGCCCGGCTCCGACCGCGCTGGCCGAGCAGTTCCCGATCGAAGTGCGCTCCACCGGGGTGTCGGTGGCTTACAACGTTGCGGTCATGGTCTTCGGCGGATTCGCGCCGCTGATCGTCACCTGGCTGAGCAAGGTCCTGGCGACGCCGGTGGCGCCATCGTTCTACGTGTTGTTCGCCTGCTTGCTGACGTTGCTCGGTACCTACTGCATGCAGGAAGCACCACGGGCAAAAAGATCCGTTGAACTCAATCTTGGGGTGAAACCTTGAGCAGCAATCCGATTGTTGAAATGGACGCCGATGCACTGTCCCGGGCCATTCATGGGCGGCAGGTGTCCTGTTGTGAGGTGATGCAGGCGTATCTGGCGCAGATCGAACGCTTCAATCCACAGGTCAATGCGCTGGTGTCCCTACGCCCGGCCGAGGCATTGCTGGCAGAGGCCGACGAGTGTGATCGGCAGCTCGACCGGGGGCAGTCCCGAGGCTGGATGCACGGCATGCCGCAAGCGGTCAAAGACCTGGCGGCCACCGCCGGTTTGCGCACCACCATGGGCTCGCCGCTGTTCGCCGAGCAGGTTCCGCAACACGACGCCATCAGCGTGGCGCGGGTGCGTGACTGTGGGGCGATCATTATCGGCAAGAGCAACGTCCCGGAATTCGGCCTCGGCTCGCAAACCTACAACAGCGTGTTCGGCACCACCACCAACGCCTACGATCCGACCTTGGTTGCCGGCGGCAGCAGCGGCGGGGCGGCGGTGGCGCTGGCGTTGCGCATGCTGCCGGTGGCCGACGGCAGCGACATGATGGGCTCGCTGCGCAATCCGGCGGCGTTCAACAACGTCTACGGATTTCGTCCGTCCCAGGGGCGCGTGCCGTTCGGGCCAGGACCTGAGATGTTCGTCCAGCAACTGGCCACCGAAGGACCGATGGGCCGCACGGTCACCGATGTTGCCCGTTTGCTTGGCACCCAGGCTGGGTACGATCCGCGCGTGCCGTTGTCGCTGACTGAAGATCCGGGGATGTTTCACCTGTCGTTGCAGCAGGATTTCAGGGATGTCCGGCTGGGCTGGCTGGGGGACTACAATGGCTACCTGCCGATGGACCCCGGTGTCATGAGCCTGTGTGAATCGGCGCTGCAGGACTTCGCCACACTGGGTTGCAAAGTCGAGTCCTGTCAGCCGGACTTCTCCATGGAGCGCCTGTGGCAAACCTGGCTGGTGCATCGCCACTGGCTGGTGCAAGGCAGCCTCGGCGGGTTGTATGCCGATCCGCAAAAACGCGAACTGCTCAAACCCGAAGCCCGATGGGAGGTCGAGGGCGGGCTGCGTCTGACAGCGGCGGATGTCTATCAGGCCTCGGTCAGTCGCAGCGAGTGGTATCGAGCGCTGAACGAATTGTTCGAACGTTACGATTTTCTGTTGCTGCCCACCGCCCAAGTGTTTCCTTTTGATGCACAAACACCATGGCCACGCGTCGTTGGCGGGCAGAGCATGGACACTTACCACCGCTGGATGGAGGTTGTCATCGGGCCGACCCTGGCCGGGTTGCCGAGCATGAATGTGCCGGTGGGTTTCAACCCCGCCGGGTCGCCGATGGGCCTGCAAATCATTGGCCCGGCCCAGGCCGACCGCGCGGTGTTGCAACTGGCGTATGCCCATGAGCAGTTGACTCAATGGGTCAAGCGCAGGCCGCCGGGCTGTCTGCAAAATGCCTGAGCCTGACGGACAGGCCCGCATCTTGCTGTGCTTTTTAAAAAGAGCAGCGGTCATCCGATCCGGGCTTAGGGAGATCGAATCCATGGAGAACAAGGCAGAAACCGGCAGCGTGCGTTCCGTCGAGCGCGCCCTGGCGATTGTTGAGTTGCTGGGTGAGCATCAGGCGTTGGGGCTGGAGGAGTTGCACTACCTGACGAGCCTGCCCAAGGCCACGGTGTCGCGCATGTTGCTGACGTTGCAGGAGCAGGGATGGATCTATCGCGGCCTGAGTGATCGGCGCTACCGGTTGTGTGCCAAGCGCCTGTTTGGTGACAGCCAGCAGCGCTTCAAGCGGCGCCTGGTGGAGAACGCCGCTCCGCAGTTGCTGGAGTTGAGCGAGCGCACCGGGCTGGTGGCGGACCTGTCGTGCTTCGATGGTGAGCGGATCGAGGTCATGGAAAGCGCGATACCCACGGTGCTGCGCAAGCGATATCCGAACAACTGCCAGATCGTCGGCCAGCACGCCAGCCTGTTCCATTCGGCCATGGGGCGGGCCTGCCTGGGCGAACTGGACAGCCATGAAGTGGAGCGTCTGGCCAGTCGCGAGCGAATGACGGACGAATCCCTGTTCAACACCACCGAGCAGGCATTGCACCAAGGCTTCGGGCAGCGCACCGAGGGTTATTGGGAATATCCGGTGCGCCTGCCGTTCCTGATTCGCGCGGTGGCCTTGCCGATCCGCACCGATGGCCGCCTGGTCGGCAGCATGGCACTGCACTGGCCGATGGATCAGGCGCCGGTGGAACGGATACTCAACCTGCACCTCAACAGCCTGGCCACGACCATTGGCAATGTGCAGCAGGCGATGGCCTGAGTGGAACTTGTGATGGTTTAGAGACTCAAGGCAACACATTTCTTGCAACCTGTGTCAGGCCGGTTAAGGTTCAGCACAGGTTTCTCTGCCTTACGAGTCTCTATGTTCAAGCGCTCCACCTTCCAAACCCTCACTTTCCTGCTGCTGGCCGGTGCCGCGTTGTCGGCCCGCGCCGACTGGTACCTCGATGGCGAGTCTTCGCGCCTGTCGTTTGTCAGCACCAAGAATGCCAATGTTTCCGAAGTGCAGCGCTTCCTGGTGCTGCACGGCAAGGTCGACCCCGAGGGGCTGGCGCAGGTGGAAGTCGAGCTGGAGTCGATCAACAGCGGCATCCCGTTGCGCGATGAGCGCATGCGCAAGGAACTGTTCCAGATCGACCGGTTTCCCGACGCCATGATCACCACGAAAATCGATCTGCGCCCGATCAACGACCTCGCTCCCGGCGCGCAGTTGGAGTTGCGCCTGCCGCTGATGGTCGACCTGCACGGCAAACAACACGAATACCAGGCCGAACTGTTGGCGACCCGACTCGATGACCGGCGCTTCCAGGTGGTGACCCTCGAACCGCTGGTGATCAACGCCGAGGATTTCGATTTGGCTCCCGGCCTGGAAACGTTGCGCAAACTGGCTGGTTTATCAGCTATCAGTCTTTCCGTACCGGTGGGTGCGGTACTGATTTTCACGGCGCGCTGACATGGCCGGAGCGATTTTTCCGTGGCGTGAAGGCAACCACTTCGAACTGCTGGTCGACGGTCCGCAGTTTTTTCCGCGCATGCTGGTGGCGATTGCCCGGGCTGAAGAGCAGGTTGAGCTGGAACTGTATCTGGTGGAGGCGGGTGCCTGCGCCGAAGCCATGGTCCAGGCATTGGTGCAGGCCGCCGAGCGCGGTGTACGGGTGCGCTGCCTGTTCGATGATTACGGCAGCCTCGCTTTCACCCTGGCCTTGCGTCAGCGGCTGATGTCCGCTGGCGTGGAGCTGCGTTTTTACAATCGCCTGAGCTGGCGACGTTGGGTCGGTAACTTCTACCGCGATCACCGCAAGCTGTTATTGGTGGACCAGAGCCTGGCCGTGGTCGGCGGCACCGGTGTCACCGATGAGTTCTGGACTCCGGGGGAAGACGCCAGCGAATGGCACGAAGTGATGGTGGAAATCACCGGCCCGCTGGTACTCGATTGGCAGTTGCTATTCGATCGTCAGTGGATTGCCAACCGCCATCGACGTGCCTGGCGACCGGCTTCGCATTTCGGTCTGCCGCGCCTGCCACGGGTGCCGTCCATAGGCGAGGGCATGGGCCGGGTGGCCTATGCCGACGCCCGTCAACACCGGGACATTCTGCAATCGCTGGTGCGTGCCCTGAACAGTGGTCAGCGACGGATCTGGCTGGCCACGCCGTACTTTTTGCCGACCTGGAAAGTCCGCCGCTCCCTGCGCCGGGCGGCTGCCCGGGGCGTCGATGTGCGGTTGCTGCTGACCGGGCCCCGTACCGATCACCCATCCGTGCGCTATGCCGGCCATCGCTACTACCCGCGACTGCTCAGGGCCGGGGTGAAAATCTACGAGTACCAGCCGTGTTTCCTGCACCTGAAAATGGTCCTGGTCGACGACTGGGTGAGCATCGGTTCGTGCAACTTCGATCACTGGAATCTGCGCTTCAACCTGGAAGCCAACCTGGAAGCCCTGGACCCCGGACTGACCCGGTCGGTGGCGGCGAGTTTCGAACGGGACTTTGGGTTGAGTGAGCAAGTCAGCCTGGAGGAATGGAAGCGCCGGCCACTGTGGCGGCGGGTCAAGCAACGGGTGTGGGGATGGGTGGATCGGGTGGTGGTGAACCTGCTGAATCGGCGGGGCTAGTGCCCGATTTCTGAAAACACTGAGATCCAATGTGGGAGCGGGCTTGCTCGCGAAAGCGGTCTGTCAGTCGACATCATCGTTGTCTGACACTCCGTCTTCGCGAGCAAGCCCGCTCCCACAGTGGTTTTGTGTTGCTTCAGGGATTACAGCAACTCAAAACTCTGCTGCGTCACGTCCTCTGAATCCAGGCCGATCTGCACGTTGAACTTGCCCGGTTCCGCCGCGTACTTGAGCTGGGTGTTGTAGAACTTCAGGTCGTCCTCAGTGATGGTGAAGTGCACGACTTTCTGTTCGCCGGCCTTGATCATCACTTTCTGGAAGTTCTTCAGTTCCTTGATCGGGCGGATCATCGAGCCGGTCTCGTCCTGGATGTACAGCTGCACCACGGTTTCGCCGTCGCGCTTGCCGGTGTTTTTCACCGTGACACTGGCGTCGAGCTTGCCGGTCTTGTTCAGCGTGGTCGACGACAGCGCCATGTCGCTCAGGCTGAACTCGGTGTAGCTCAGGCCATAGCCGAACGGGTACAGGGGACCGGTGGTGTCATCGAAGTACTGCGAGGTGTAGTTGCCCGGTTTGCCCGGAGTGAACGGCCGGCCAATGGTCAGGTGGTTGTAGTAGGTCGGAATCTGGCCTACCGAACGCGGGATGCTGATCGGCAGTTTGCCCGACGGGTTGTAGTCGCCGAACAGCACGTCGGCGATGGCGTTGCCGCCCTCGGTGCCGCTGAACCAGGTTTCCAGGATCGCGTCGGCCTGTTCCTTCTCTTCGAGGATCGTCAGTGGACGGCCATTCATCAACACCAGTACCAGCGGTTTGCCGGTGGCTTTCAGGGCCCGGATCAGCTCGCGCTGGTTTTCCGGGATGTTCAGGTCGGTGCGGCTCGACGATTCGTGGGACATGCCACGGGATTCACCGACGGCGGCAACCACCACATCAGCATCCTTGGCCGCTTTCACCGCTTCGTCGATCAGCACGTTCGCCGGGCGCGGGTCGTCCACCACTTCCGGGGCATCGAAGTTGAGGAAGTTCAGGTAACCGAGGATTTTCGGGTCGCTGGTGATGTTGGCGCCACGGGCGTAGATCAGTGTCGATTTGTCTCCCAGGGCGTTGGTCATGCCATCGAACAGGGTCACCGATTGAGCAGGGCGACCGGCGGCTGCCCAGCTGCCCATCATGTCGATGGGCGCCTTGGCCAGCGGACCGACCAGGGCGATTTTCGCGGTCTTCTTCAGTGGCAGGGTGTCATTCCGGTTTTTCAGCAGCACCTGGCTGCGGCGTGCCACATCACGGGCCTCGGCGCGGTGCAGGCGGCTGTCGGCGTAGGTGTCGACCGGATCATCCTCGGCCTTGCCGATGCGCAGGTACGGGTCCTTGAATAGGCCCATGTCGTACTTGGCGCCCAGTACCGCACGCACGGCGTTGTCGATGTCGCTCTGCTGGATCTCGCCGGACTTCAGCAGCCCTGGCAGCTCTTTGCCGTACAGGGTGTCGTTCATGCTCATGTGGATGCCAGCCTTGATTGCCAGCTTCGCCGCTTCGCGACCGTCGGCGGCAACACCGTGCTTGATCAGCTCGAAAATCGCCCCGTGGTCGCTGACGGCCAGGCCCTTGAAGCCCCACTCCTTGCGCAGCAGGTCGTTCATCAGCCAGGTGTTGGCGGTGGCCGGCACGCCGTTGATCGAGTTCAGCGCGACCATGACCCCGCCGGCGCCGGCATCGATGGCGGCGCGGTACGGTGGCAGGTAGTCCTGGTACATCTTGACCGGGCTCATATCGACCACGTTGTAGTCGCGGCCACCCTCGACCGCGCCGTACAAGGCAAAGTGCTTGACGCTGGCCATGATGCTGTCGGCTGCATTCGCGCCAGTACCCTGGAACGCCTTGACCATCACGCCGGCAATGCGCGACACCAGGTAAGTGTCTTCACCGAAGCCTTCGGAAGTACGGCCCCAGCGTGGGTCGCGGGAGATGTCGACCATCGGTGCGAAGGTGATGTCGAGGCTGTCGGCCGCGGCTTCCTTGGCGGCAATGCGCCCGGACAGGCCGATGGCGTCCATGTCCCAGCTCGAGGCCAGGGCCAGCGGGATCGGGAAAATGGTGCGGTGACCGTGGATCACGTCGTAGGCGAAGAACATCGGGATCTTCAGGCGGCTGCGCATGGCCGCGTCCTGCATCGGCCGGTTTTCCGGGCGGGTGATCGAGTTGAACGTACCGCCGATGTTGCCTGCCGCGATTTCCTTGCGGATCATTTCGCGCGGCATTTCCGGGCCGATGCTGATCAGGCGCAGCTGGCCGATTTTTTCATCGAGGGTCATTTGCTTCATCAGGTTGCTGACGAAGGCTTCCTTGTTCTCAAGGGGTGCGGGCGTCGTGGCGGCCAATACGTTATGACTGGCCAGGCTGACGAACAGGCCCAGCAAACACAGCTTCTTCATGAATAGTTTTCTCAAGGGCCCAAACGGCGATGTACACGCCGGCCAGCCAAAATTTAGGGAGCGTCTATTGTTGTTCGGGTACCGGCTCAAAAGACCAGAGCCAAAAAAACACAGCCAGATGGCGGATGCGTTTTCGCGCAGGGCCTCTTTTTAGCCCATCGGCCCGTTGCAATCCAGAGGCGCGGGCGATTATGCCCCAAGAGCCGGCCCAGAAGGTTTCGCGGTCGGTTTTTTCATGAAATGCACAAGGGAGCATCATCCTGATGAATGTAAGTCCAACCTTTCGCTCGCGTTTGCAGGTCGTCACGTTGCTGATGCTGGCTACGTTGCTGACCGCCTGCGGCATCAACAACATCCCGACGCTCGATGAACAGGCCAAGGCCGCCTGGGGCCAGGTGCAGAACCAGTATCAGCGGCGCGCCGACCTCATTCCCAACCTGGTGGAAACCGTCAAGGGCTATGCGGCCCACGAGAAGGAAACCCTGACCGCCGTCATCGAAGCCCGGGCCAAGGCCACGTCGATCCAGGTGGATGCCTCGACCCTCGACAACCCGGAAAAGCTCAAGCAGTACCAACAGGCCCAGGACCAGCTCAGCGGCGCCTTGAGTCGCTTGATGGTGGTCTCCGAACGTTATCCGGACCTCAAGGCCAACCAGAACTTCCTCGCCCTGCAATCGCAGCTTGAAGGCACCGAGAACCGCATCAGCGTGGCCCGGCGCGATTTCATCCTCGCGGTGCAGAAATACAACACCGAGATCCGCACGTTCCCCGGTCGCCTGTGGCACACCGTGATGTACAGCGACCTGCCGGTGCGCGAGACCTTCGAAGCCACACCGGGTTCGGAAAAGACCCCCGAGGTCAAATTCTGAACTGCGCTAATCGGCGTCACCACGCAAGAGGTTGCCAATGCGCGTCCTGAAAATAGGCCTGTTGCTGTTGTTGTGGGTGGTGGCGATCGTTGCCCGCGCCGAGCTGAGCTTTCCGGCGCTGACGGGGCGGGTGGTCGACACTGCGCAGATGATCGAGCCATCGGTGCGCCAGCAGCTCAGCCAACAGCTTCAGGCCCATGAGCAAGCCACCGGCGAGCAGCTTGTGGTAGTGACGTTGCCGGACTTGCAAGGTACCGACATCGCCGACTTCGGTTACCAACTCGGCCGCCACTGGGGCATCGGGCAGAAGGACAAGAACAACGGCGCCTTGCTGATCATCGCCCGGGACGAGCGCCGGCTGCGTATCGAAGTCGGATACGGCCTGGAGGATCGCCTGACCGATGCCCAGAGTTCGGTGATCATCAACCAGGTCATCACCCCGCCATTCAAGACCGGCAATTTCAGTAAAGGCATCAGTGACGGCGTGGCGGCGATGCTGGTGGTGCTGGGCGGCAACCCCCTGGACGAACCCTCCACGGCGTATGAATCCAGAGGCGATCCGGGGGACGATTTCATCGCGCGGCATCCCGGATTGTTCGTGTTTTTTGTGATGTTATTCATCCTGACTGTTTTTGTGTGCCAGATGCTCGGTATTCTTCCCGCTGGCCGGGGCGGCTCCGGTGGATCCGGGGGCGGCTTTGGCGGTGGCGGGTTTGGCGG
>NZ_JAHBDE010000057.1:0-14864 GCF_019956175.1 Pseudomonas sp. BF-R-30
CTTTCGGGAAGTAAGGTACCTTGGCCTCGATGTTCACCTTGGATAAAGCGCTTCATGGGCGATCCCTGCGATGAATTCCTCAGAAATCATAGCAAGGGTTCACGAAGGCGTTTTTACACACTCTGGGTCGATAGCAGCCCTACATAATGGGCTGCTTTTGGGCATTTTGGGCATTTTGGGCCGGGCGATGTGTCGAAGCTTCGACGTCAAATTCAATGCAAACAGGCGGTCGGCTCGACTAAGCAGCTTGCCGCATATCATCGACAGCACAATCAATCCACGCCGCACCAGCTCTTGCCAGCTCCCGCGTTTTCCCTTCGCTTATGCCGTAGTGCTTGCCAACGCGGACCATGGGCCATTTAGCGCCGTAGTACAGCCAGATAATATCGCCCATTTGTTGATCGCGATGCGCAAGCCTGGCCACTGCGTTGTCGATAGCAATTGCCCAGTCGTCTGTAATGCAATAATTTTTACTCGGCGACACTTGCGGCATTGCCTGGCGCATCAGCGCAAAGGTTGGTGAGGTGTAATTGGGTATCCCTGCCCCGTCCATCCGCCACCATCCCCATTGTTCCAACAAGTACTCGGTATCGCCCAAAGGTCGGCCTGCCGGCTTGCGAATCATCATGCTTTCAATCCCCTGTGTAATTTGATCCGCCGGCACCACGACGGTTGTTCTGTTGGTAGTACTCGGCGGGGCCAGATATCGACGAACCCTGCTGGAGCACTTCTATTTCGCGCTGAGCCATCTGCAATTTGAAGCTCAACTGAGTCACTAATTCGTCCGAAGAAAGTACCAGCCTGCTTCCCAATACAACCCAACCTGAGCCGTTGCAAGCAGTACAGATCTGCTCGTAAAACACCCCTTCCACTACTGCTTTCCCCTTGCAACTCAGGCAGGATTCAAGCTCGATTCGCTGCCTCTTAAAGCCAAGCCCCTGCCCTTTCTGCATGTTTTGAATCCTCGCCTATGGTTGATTCTTGAATGGCCTCGCAGGCCTTATGTTCTGCGGTTTCCAGCGCATTACCGGAATCTCCGAATCTAACGCCGGTCAACATATGAATCTGGTCAAAACCCTTCGTATCTAGATGCGCGTGCCACTGCTCCAAGGCATCCCGCTTGCGCCCCATCACGTCCGACTGGATGTACACCTTCACGTTGTGGCCCATCGCGTGGTTGATCAGCAGTTCACCGATCAGGTGGTCAATTCCGAGGTCGGCCCAGCCGGTACGCGCCAACTTGCGCAGGTCGTGACTGGTCCACTCGCCCTGCCCCAGCCGCACGAATACGGCACTCGCCTGCCCTTCACTGAGCGCCTTCCTGTTACGGGACGGGAACAGGAACTGGCCGTCATACCCTTTGGCCCGCTGGATCTCGCGATAGCTGATGAGCACCTTGCGCACCTGGTCGGTCAACGGCAGGTGATGCTCGACGCCGGTCTTGGTGTGTTCGGCCGGAATGAACCACTCACGCTCAGCCAGACTGATGTGCGACCAGCGTGCCTGCCGGGTTTCGCCGATGCGGGTGCCATGGCAGAGCATCATCAGAGCCAACAGGCAGTCCGCAGGGTTGTTCGCCATTGCGCCGAGCAAGCGACTCATCAGGTCTTGGAGTTGGGTACCACGCAATCGAGAAGGCTTGATCCCGACCTTGGCTTTGGAGAAGTCGTTGAACTTGATGCTCGCCATTGGGTTGGACGAAATCAGGCCCAACTTGAACGCCTGACGGAAAGCCAGGGCCAGCAGCTGGAACACCGAACGCACGTAGTCGATGGATATGCTTTCCTGTAGAGGCCACATGAGCAGGCTGTCGAGGGTCGCCTTGTCGAGGGCGGTCAATGACAGTTCGCCGAGGCGCGGTATCAGGTGGCACTTGATCATCGAAGCGCCGGTCTTCTTGCGCTTACTGGACAGGTTGCGATCACGGGCCATCCGCTCGGCAAACCATCCGATCAGCTCTCCTGTAGTGACCCACTTGGACAGGGTCGAGCCTTCTTCGGCGGCAACTCGCAGGCGAACAGTCGGCAGTGCGGCAACCACCTGCTTGGTGCTCAGATCCGGAAAACCACCAATGCGATGCCAGGCGCGTTTGTTGAGCAAATACCAGGACCCGCGAGCGCGGTTTTTCGCGAAACGAAAGTGCAACGCCGGGTGGCTAGCATCACGCAGATCACGGACATGCAGCTTCTTGGCGTTGCGTTCGATCTCAGCATCCGACAGTTTGACCGTCAGGGTTTTGACCAAGACCGTCATGCTCGGGCACCGGTAGGATTTTCAAGGTCAACAACTTGGAACGTGGTTGGCCACATCCAAGCACCGTAGCGCTCAGCCATTGCCTGATCCACGAACAGCGCCAATGCGTGATCAGGGGGGCTGCCCAGGTCGATCTTGAACGAGCAGCAGAACACGGCAAACCGATAGTTAGCGGGGTCCGGAACAGCCAAGCGGCGATCAGGCAACAGAACGTTGTTCCCAAAGCACTTGTGCACTTAGAAGCCCTTCAGTAGAGATTGCAATTGCTTGAACTTATCGAGCGCCTCGGCGTTGGCTTCGCGCTCCGTTTCAACGGAAAGAGCCACTTCTTCGATGCGGGTCGCCAGTTTTTTCATGCGTTGGGCGACTTCCTCGGAAAAGCTGATGACCTCGCCAGACAGCACCGCCAATGTATCCAGAGCACTGATCTTAGGGTTCTTGATGACAACGACGGGCGACTTGGATTCTTTCGACATGTTCTGCTCTCTCAGGGGCCTGATGGTGATGGCGATACGCTGGAAGTGACCGTTAACGGGTTCGCGAATGAGGCCGGCCTCCTTCAATTCGCCCAAGCCTCGACGGACGGCCGGAAACTGGGCACCCGTGGCTTCGGCAGCGACCAACGAATTAAAAATATCGTGGGCACTCCAGCGCTCCTGAATTGGCACGACCCGGAACACTTTGCGGGCGAGTGACGTTTGCCCGGCGAGCACGTTTTGTTGTTTGGCGGCGTTCATCAGAAGCCCTCCTTACCGCGTTGAGATTCCCACTCGAATGCCACACCAATGCAGCCGTTTTCGCGGATGCGGTCGACACAGCGCGCACCGATGGCGTCGTTCAGTTCGGCGGGCGACAGGTTGCTGACGATGATCGTCGGACGGCATTGCTCGTAACGACCGTTGATGATGCTGAACAAGGTGGCCAGCTCGAACTCGCTCTGCTTGGTCGCGCCGACTTCATCGAGCACCAGCAGGTCCGCGCCGATCACTTCACGCAAGATGTGCGCCTCGGACTCGCATGAGCGATCATTGAACGTCGCCCGGATCTCGCCGATGAGCGTGCCAACCGTGCGGTAAATCGCCTTGACCATGCATTCGTTGATCAGGTGATTGGCCGAGGCAATGGCCAGGTGGGTCTTACCGGTGCCGACCTTCCCCAACAGCAACATGCAGCGACCTTCCCGGCGATGCTTCGAAAAGTTGTCGACGTAGTCGGTACAGGCATCCAGGGCAATCTGCTGGGCCGGATTCGACACGACGAAATCGTCAAATGTCTTTTCCGCGAAACGCTTCGGTATCCGGGCGCTTGATTGCTGAACTATCCGAAACTGACAGCGCTTGCGCTCGAGCTCTTGCATGTCGCGCTTGTTGCTCGCACAGATAGGACACCCAGACAGGTTGCCACCCTTGAGGATGACCGCCGAATATTCGCCATGATCGAAGCAGCTCGCTGGCTGACGGCCGATGACGCCGAATTTGCGGTCCATGTGAGCGCCGAAGTTAGAGACGGAAGGTGCCATTGGCGTTCTCCTTGGTACCGGCCTTGTAATCGCGAGTGTCGAAGCCGGAGTGGCGACTAGTCGGGAGTGGATGTGCGGGGCTGACTGCTTTGTCGGGGAAGATCCCCGTCCATCCGTTGCTGATCGAGAGGGCCAGAACGGAATCGGGGGCTGGATGGTTCGCCAAGGCCTTGGCCTGTTGTTCGCAGCTCTTGGCGGTAAGGGGTTTGTGGATTTCCTTGCGGTGCTGGCACCAATCGCCCCAAACCTCGACGCTGACGTTTTCCGGTTTGGCCGTCAGCGGGTCGAATTTTGACGATTTGCATGGCGCGCCAGCGCCCTGCTTCTCCTGATTACTGGTTACCTGATTGGTACCCTGATTACTGGTACCCTGATTTGTCGGAAATTTTTCCGACCCTCCTCGGATTGTTTTCCGACCCTGTTCGGATATTTTTCCGACCTTACTCGGAGATTTTTCCGAGGTAGATCGGATTTTTTTCCGACCCTCACACGTCTCAGAGGTCGGATATTTTTCCGACCCGTCCAACTTGCGATTCCACTCTTTGGCCTTTTCGGTCAAACGAAACAAACTGATGTTGGAAGTGTGGGATAGCTCGATCAGCCCGGCAGTCTCGAGCCCTTTGAGAAGTCGGTACGCTGTATCTGGTTTGTCGGTGAGCAAGGGCAATTCCTCCACAATCTTTGCCTTGCTCAAGGCAAAGAAAATCCCGTTATCGGTCTTGATTGGCCTTGCCCAGCTAGGACACTCGTAGACAAAGGAAAACAGCAGCGCCTGCTGGGAGTTCAACCCCCACTCCAGTGCTTTCACTTGGTTGATCGTGATCGTGAACTGCATATCACCCCTTCCCGCTTGACGGTCGGGATTGGCGCTTCGATTTGTGCAACTCGATCAGTGCAGTCACCTCTTCGTGCCGGGCAGCCAAGTGCTTCGCGTGTAAGGCCAGAATCTCTGTGGCTTCCGCTGCGGTGATTTCACCGTCCTCCAACGCCAGGGCAAGAAACTGGTCAACCCGGCCGCGCTTCACAGAAGTACGTAACGAGCGCTGGTGCATGTCTACGTTGTCCAGATCGCCAACCTCAGGCAGGCGAACAAAAACGCCGCCGTACATCGCGCAGATGTAGTCCGGCAAGAATGTGGTTTTGGCTTCAGTCTCAAGCGTGCAGACCTCATCGTCGGTAAGGGGTTTGACGCCTGCCGACTCGTAAATCCGGTTTTTGAAGCGTTTGAGATTCTCCTCGCCAAGAAAGTCAGAGGCGTATACAAGTCCGCCTGGGAATGCATTGGCAGAGGCAATGACTGCTTTGCGACGGGTGTCTAGCACTGGCGATTTCATCGTCTAGTTTTCTCTCGGCGCAGTTGCGCTCAAAGTTGGCTCATTGGATGGGCTGCATCCGGCGACGCGTCCTTTTCGCGCTTAAGACCGGGAATGGTCTACGTTCCTCCGCGGTGAAAGAGCCATCTCTGTGCTCAGTAACAAATACGTCACGGCCGGCCTGAAGGGCCTTGTTGAGCGCCCCTTGGCTCATACCCAGTAGCCCCGCTGCATTGGTTTGCCCGCGTACTTGAGAAAATTCTTGAAGACTTTTTCGGCTCATCGCGCCGACCTCCATCGTTAAACACCCCGCAAGTATCTCCGGCGGCATTTATTTAATCAAGCCCGGCGGCACTTGATTAAATATCGCCGCAAGGAATAATTGCGAAATGAAAAAACGCGAACTCGAAGATTGGGAAAAAGAGGAGTGCTTGGCGCTCAAAGCGGCCGTGGACGCTTTCAACGCAGGCAAGTCGCGGCGTGATTCGCTGACCCAGGGGAAAATCGCAGACTCCTTGGGTATCAATCAGGGATCCGTCAGCTCTTACCTGAACGGCTACAACGCACTGAATGCGAAAGTCGCTAGTGCAATTGCCGGTTTGATTTCCAAACCCGTGGAATCATTCAGCCCTCGACTGGCTGAGGAAATTGCGAAAATGGCTCAGTCCAGCTTCGAATCTAATGTCGAGGCTGGTCCCCCAATCTATTCCTCACCTCGCAGAATCAATATCGAAGGCACCGCCCAACTCGGCAGTGAGGGATATTGGATGAGCCTTGACCAGGCAGCTGGCTGGGTTGAGACCTATTCTAGGGATGAGGACGCCTACGCGCTCAGATTGAAGGGAGACTCAATGGCTCCAGCTATCCGTAGCGGCTGGGTCGCGGTCTGCGAGCCCAATCACCGCCTAGTGCCAGGTGAGTATGTGATGGTCACCACCATTGATGGGCAAAGCATGGTTAAAGAACTTCTCTTTGAAACCGAGGAAGAGATTAGCCTTATGTCGATCAACACTGCGTACGGTGAGCGACTGACAATCTCTCGGGGTGATATCGACAAAATTCATTACGTAGGTGCAATCCTTGCTCCCAGCAAAGTGTTGGGCCGAATCTAGATTTATGCATGTAAATTGGCCATAAACACCGCCCTCTGAAAGCCTGCCTTTACGGACATTCTCCCCGCTAAATAATTGTTTTTGATCGTTAATCTTTAGCTCTTATGTCGCAAGCCATTCACTCTATATCCATACAAAAAATGGAGCAGTGCAATGGCAAAGCCAAAAAACAAACCATCACCGCCAAATTCGTTTGAGCTTCTTGGACTCCGCATCCAAAAAATCATCAGCTCCCCTACCGCCCAGAAACGAAAAACGGCTGTCATTTGTAAAACTTCAGATGAAAGCCCAAGGGATTGGAGGCGACTCCTTGAGGAAATTGCCGATACCGAGCACGTAATGGTGAGCCGCGAAAAAGACGGCAGCGCCCGCGTCTCCTGGGATCTCCCGGCAAATATCTAATCCTTAAGCAAGCCCGCCCAGCGCGGGTTTTTTTATACCTCGGAATTTTTTATCTCCGGCGGCATTGACTTATAATATCCCCGGCGGCAATACTTGTTTGTCGCAGCAAATCGTAGCGGCAATACGGGACCAGCCCGCCGCTCTTTAACAGTCAGCGCAATAAACAACAGATCGCATTGCCTCTACCGGCGACCGGCAGGCAGACAGGCAAGAAAGCCTGCCCACGACAGGAACAACCTGGGCGGCTGCTCGATGGTGAAACGCCAGAACCGTGTGAATGACCCGGCAAGCAATGCGCCCCGCCCCTCCGGCGGCAATAGGACGGACAGCATCACTGCTGCACCTTGGCGACAGGGTGCATCGGGATGTAAACCAACTCACGCAAGGAAATGGACAATGCTGATTTTGACTCGTAAAGCAGGCGAAAGCATCAACATAGGCAACAACATAACGATCACTGTGCTGGGTGTGAGCGGCCAACAAGTGCGCATCGGGACAATCGCTCCCAAGGAAGTCGCAGTGCATCGAGAAGAGATCACCCAGCGTATTCAAGCGGGCCTGTCCAAGCCCCGCTAATTAATCAACCAGCAGGTAGGCGGAGTGCTGACGAATACACATCACCTACTCCGAGGGAGCAGCATGCATCCATCATTTCAAGAGCGCTTCGATGAACTCGGTGTGTTACTTCAGAAAACAAATGCTGCCCGGGCCGGCCGTATAGATCGACCAACGCCGGCCAAACCGGTGCGCTACCAAGTCACCGGGGGTAGCGTCGGCATGTACCAGATTAAAGACCGCACCACCGGCAAGACTCGCGCCTTCCGTGACAACTACAAGGCCGCTCACGAGCTTGCCATGCAATTTGAAGTACAAGTAAACCGCCAGATTGCAGTGACGATATGAAAAAGCGAAAGCCCAACAACATGCGTACCCGGATAGAGCGATCGAGCCGTGCACTGCTCAATGCCAATCACGTCTCGGTGGTCCACATCGACCCCAGCGGAAACCAAGGGATGGTCAACAGGAAGAGCTGCAAAAGTATTCCACCGGGACAGCGCATGGCCGAAGCAGTCTGCGACTTTGCCCACCGCTGGACAATCTATGTCAGCGTCCAGTGTCGAGATCAGCGCGGCCACCGCTACACCAAATCAGTAGAGGTTGCGCCCCAAGGCAACTATTTGGCGGCCCACCTCGAAGGCGTGATAGAGGAAACCTACAAGGCACTAGTCGCCGAGAGCAATCCGAATCAACGGGTCGCGTCGGGTTGGATCGCCGTTCCTGCAGAAATCTCGCTTACTGAAGAACAGGCCGCCCGCATATTCGACGCTGTGGGTGTCTGGAACCAGCAGAGGGCAGCATGAGGCGCATCAGCAACAAGGTGCGCCAGCGCCGACGTCAGACATGGCTGGATCTACCGGCCCACGGAATTGAAGAGGCAGGCCATGGCCAAGACTGGACAAGAGCGATCGACGAAGGTCGCCGAGAAGCGGTTGAAGTACGACGAGAAGGAATTGCGGCACCGGGTCAGGCTCGGCACCCGGCAGAAGCTTGATGAACTGATGGCCTGGAACGGGATTACGGAAATCAATGAGGCGGTGCAGAACCTAATTCTGAACGCTCACGCGCTCGGGCCAACACTGTCGTATCAGGCGATTGGCAGTCCGCGCCACAAAGTGCAGATAAGCGAAAACGTGGCGCGGATGTTTCAGGATCGTAGCCTGGCAGAGTTGAAGAGCGATCCTGGAGACGAGGTAGTCGTGCCCGACTGAATTGACTCACCCACATTTTATTATCTTTCATCAGTTTTGAATTTGAACTTTGGAATTTTAACCTTGTAAGTTTTCTTGCAAAATACTGCCTGAAAAACAGGAATCGTCTTACCTAATTCATGACCTGCGACCTGTGCCAGCTTCTTTATTTCGTCAGCTGTTTCATTTCTAGCTCCTAAAATTACGGCATTAAGAAGTTCTTGCTGAAAAGGAAAAACACCGTGTCCTCCTTCGTTTTTAATAACTCGACTTTCTTGCTCGTATTGCCAAACCTCCGACTTAGTCAGAAAAAGCTGATCCAAAATCAAGTCTCTATCTGTAGTCGAACCATCCATCACAACTATCGGACGATCTTTTTCATACCTCACATTCAAAGGTATTAGGTCTGCGTAAGAATATTCACCATTAAAAAAGCGCGGTGTATTAATTGGAATTTTAAATTCGACCACAGCGCCCTGATGGTACTGTGCATAGTGAGACCACATAAGAATGCTGTCAGGCATTTTAGCTAACGACAGAACAGAGGCCTCTGCAAGCAAGCCTTGCAAAAAATCGCCGCTGTCAATGTTCGCTTTCATCCTATTTTGCATCTTTGCAAGCGCCTTAATACGCTGCGCACCTTTTAGCAAATCAAGACCAAGCGCCTTATACACATAGGGGTTTTTTGTTTTTAAATCAGTAAAGTCCCTATGCACAACAGCAGGAAAACAATCAAATGGATCGTTGAAATCCTTTGGATGAGTAAATTTAACATCTCTATTCTGAAGCAGACTCCTCAAGCCCTTACCATTACTCAGATACTTATACCTGTAAATATACTTAAGCATTTTTAAGCCCGATATTTGGATGTAACATTCCACCATTATAAACAAATCGCAGCAACAACCCTTTTCACCACTGTCGCATTCGGTCACGGAGGGCCGCGCCTAGCCTTTTGGGGGCTCACCATATATTTCTTCTGGGGACGGTCTCGGCGCGCCAGTCGAAGCAGCGGACTCGCAGACATCTACCGCCAAAATCAAGTGATCTTTAATCTCAGAGAGCATGCCAAACCACCTTTTAAACTCGCCGGTTCTGTGAGCAAGCCCCACATCAATCCAAGATGGATGCGAAATCGTCGCATGAGCATCACCTACAAAAGCTTGGATCAGCCCCAGAGCTCTAGCTGATCTTTTGGCGGCATGATTTGGTAACTTAAGCAGTGGGTACAAATCTTCGATTGAGATCGCACTGGAGAGTACTTCAAGCTCTTCCAGAAACTTCAATACCTTAGTGTCTGACTCAGCGTGCGCGTCTTCACTGAATGCAAACCATGCAAAAAGATATGATGCCTTCCTTTCGAGAACCGATAGCGGGCTGAGTACCTTCGCGGCAGACAGTTCTGAGCGATCTTTCTCAGCCTTCCGATTTGCCCAAGCTGATTGACCGGAAATCCCCAAGGCAACGACAACAGCAGCCACCGTACCTATGGCCGACAGCATATCCCACGGAGCATCCGCCATTTAAATCTCCTTGACCCGGCCCCATGCCGGGGCGAACACCAATACCCTATTTCAACAAATCACGCCAGCCAGCAACCACCAATTCTAGTAGCAGACTGCGTTGTTCATTGACTTAACGCCAGAGACTGTCGTCCTTATTTCTTACTATTTTGTAGGACTTAAATGCGGTGCGAACTTTAAAACACTCGACCATATCCTTGCGTGCGCCCAAGCTTTTGTTTAAGTCCTGGGGAGTAATGGCTGAGTTACACCCAACAATTACTTGACTGAGCGTGCCAATACTATCAAAAGATTTAAAATACAAATCATTTTCAGGATCTGTTTCACTCAACAGAAAAATCCTACGAACCTCTCGCTCATATCGCCATTGAGAGTGCTTGATGCGGAGCTGCTTCTGCATCATCTCAGATCGCTCACGCTTATCTAGTTCCGTATACTGCGCAACGTCAAAATTTATCCTTCCAAATTTGTACTCGACAAAATGCATGTTGTGATCGGGCACATCAAACACTAAGCAGAGCCCCTTATGTTTATTGGCATAATGAGCCCACTGAACGGGGCTTCGAAAGGACTGACTAAAACATAGCATTCCAAATTTTGTTGCAATTGCTGCTTTAAACTCATTCAACTTCTTACGAACGTCTTTATCTGGAGATGAGTAGCAAACCATTTCGAATGGATCATTAAGATCCATTATCGTTGCAACCTTTAATCTAGATTTTTCAATGTTCTGCAGTCCGTAAATTTCATCGCAGAAATGGTAAACCCGCATCATCCCCGAATCAGTCATGTCTTCCCTCACCTGACGAAAATTCAAAAATACAATATACCGGCGAGGTGCCACTATGCCCATCACTTACGGAAGCGTTTGCAGCGGCATCGAGGCCGCGAGGCCCCTGCCCACAGAAAACCAAACCTGTCTCGCCGCTGAAGGATGGGCGTACGACGGTGATGAAGCCTGGTCATCACCGCGGTGCAGCATGCGCTTCGCCAGCCGAAGCGAGAACCTCTATCTAATCTGAAGTTACCGACTGTCTAGAACGATTCGGCAGGATGGTAGATCTTTCTTCTGCATCCCGATGCAGTAAGGAAACGTTGTAATCGTAGGTCGATATCAACGGCACTGACTCCTCATTCCGAGACATATCAAGCCATCGCCTGGTGCGTTCGATGTCGAAGGATTCTTTCTTGAACTTCATCTTCGCAACAAGGTTCGCTGAAACCCTGAAGTGTCCACAACCAGCTGAGCATTTGACCTCCGACCAGTCTCCAGGCGCGCGAACAATCCTGGCGGCAGCCTGACAGATTAAGCACTTCATATTCGATCTCCATATCAGTGACCCATCAACTGTAGCCATTTACCGGCGAAGGACATCCCCATGTCCACAGAAAATCGATCTACGCGGTTTCACCCGGACCCGCAAGTCGCTGATTAGCATCAGCGTGACAGTCTCTGACCTGGCGCCTTCAGCAAACGAACTGCCACCTCCACTCACCCCACCTTCTGCCGCCACGCGCGGCATGGAGACGCTCATGAACATTCAGTTTCTTTCCCACACAGAGGTCTGCGAGCTTACCGGCGCGCGGACCAAGGCAGGCCAGATCCTCAACCTGAAGAAAAACGGTGTCAGGCACACCATTAAGGTGAATGGCTGGCCAAGTGTTACGGCGTTGGCTGTGACGGCGGTCGGTATGTTTGAGCCAGAGAAACCCGTATGGAAACCACGCAAGGCTAGCTGACATGGGACGACGACCAAGCAAACCCGGATCAATTGCCCGGTTTAGAGAGCGCAAGAAAGCCAGCGGCCGGGTTTTCTATTATTACGACACGGGCGGAAAGGACCGCAAAGAGATCCCGCTCGGCAGCGACTACGGTCTGGCGATCATGGAATACGCGAAACTTGAGCGTGATCGTACAGCCACCGCTTTAGTGGCCAAGGTGATCACCTTCCGTTACGTGGCCGAGAAGTACCTAGTCGACGTGGTGCCATCGAAGAAACCAGCAACGCAAAAGGACAACGTTAGGGAGTTAAAAAACCTGATGTCATTCTTCGACGATCCTCCGGCCCCGCTCGAAACTATCCAACCGCTGCACGTCCGCCAGTACCTGACCTGGCGCAAGGCGGCGCCGGTGCGTGCTAACAGGGAGAAGGCTCTGCTCAGTGCAATCTGGAACTTCGCCCGGGATGCCGGCTACACAGCACTCGCCAACCCCTGCGCAGGTATCAAGGGTAACAAGGAAACGGGGCGGGACATCTATATCGAGGATGCGCTGTTCAAGCGTGTGTACGAGAAAGCAGATGTGGGCCTTCGAGATGCGATGGACCTTGCTTATTTGACCGGCCAACGGGTGACCGACACTCGATTGATGGATGAGCGAGACGTACGCGAAGGGCAGATATGGGTGCTGCAGGGCAAGACAAACGCCAAGCGGCGGATTGAAATCACTGGAGAGCTGAAGGTTTTGATTGATCGGATCATGTCCAGAAAGTCAGAACACAAGGTCCGCTCGACGCGGCTGATCATTACAGAGGATGGCACACCAATGTCGGTGGCGATGTTGCGGGGAAGATTTGACTTAGCCAGAGAAGCGGCCGGGGTCGCAAAGTCCGAGTTCCAAATGCGCGACTTACGCGCTAAAGCTGGCACTGACAAGGCCGAATCAAGCGGCGACATTTTGCAGGCCAGGGATCAACTTGGGCATACGACCGTCGTAATGACTGAGCAGTACATCCGAAACCGTAAGGGGAAGAAAGTCTCACCAACCAAGTGAATTGCGGACCAATCCATTAATTGCGGACCAGAAACGAACAAGGGTTTGCCTAGTTTTCGCTCGCAAACCCTTGATTTATATGGTGCCCGAAGCCGGAATCGAACCGGCACGCCCTTACGAGCGGGGGATTTTAAGTCCCATGCGTCTACCAGTTTCGCCATTCGGGCGGTAGCGCGGTGAAGCGTCAAGCTTTTGCCAAATAACGCTCTGGCAGTTCTGACGCTTGTGCAGCAGAGGTGGAAATATATACATCCCGCCCCGGTGAAGCAAGTTCGCAAATACCCTTTTCAAGACTAAATCTTGCAGGCTACTGCAAATAAAAAAGCTCCGTAAATCATAGATCTACGGAGCTTGTTTATTAGTGGAGGCCGAGGTCGGAATCGAACCGGCGTAGGCGGATTTGCAATCCGCTGCATAACCATTTTGCTACTCGGCCTCAAAACATTTGCTGTCAGTAGCGCGACATCAAATGCGTACAAACTTGGAGCGGGAAACGAGACTCGAACTCGCGACCCCGACCTTGGCAAGGTCGTGCTCTACCAACTGAGCTATTCCCGCGTCTTGGTGTGGCGCATTCTATAGAATCCAGAAGCCCCGTCAACCCTTTGATTCAAAAAAGTTTTATTTCTTTTCAACGTCGGTCTTCAGATGTGGCCAGGCAGCCCGCAGGTACTGGACCATCGACCACAAAGTCAGGCCAGCCGACACCATCAGCAAGGTGTAGCCCAGCAAGACCCAGAAACTGAAATCCTTGGAGTTGGCCAGCAGGATCACCAGCGCCAGCATTTGCGCGGCGGTTTTCCATTTGCCCAGGTTCGATACGGCGACGTGGGCACGAGCGCCCAGTTCGGCCATCCACTCGCGCAGTGCCGAGACGACAATCTCGCGACCGATGATCACGGCAGCCGGCAGCGTGAGCCACAGGTTTCCGTGTTCCTGCACCAACAGGACCAATGCAACCGCAACCATCAGCTTGTCGGCAACCGGATCGAGGAAAGCCCCGAACGGTGTGCTTTGTTCCAGCCGGCGGGCCAGGTACCCGTCCAGCCAGTCGGTCGCGGCAGCGAATGCGAAGACCGAAGCGGAGGCCATGTAGCTCCACTGGTAAGGCAGGTAGAACAGCAAAATGAAGATCGGTATGAGCAGAACGCGTAGAACGGTAATCAGATTAGGGATATTCATCGGCACAACTGGCTACGAGGTGAGGGGGCATTCTACTCGCTGTGCAGATTTGCATAAATCAACTCTGCGAGCTTTTTACTGATCCCGGGGGCTTTGGCAATTTCTTCGATGCTTGCACGAGACAGCTCCTGCAATCCACCAAAATGTTTCAACAAATCACGCCGACGTGTGGGTCCGACGCCAGCGACGCCTTCCAGTGTAGACGTCCGACGGGTTTTTCCACGTCGGGCGCGGTGCCCGGTAATGGCAAACCGGTGGGCTTCGTCGCGAATCTGCTGGATCAGGTGCAGCGCGGGTGAATCCCCGCGCAAGGTGAACTCATGTGCGGCGTCGTTCAGGTACAGGGTTTCGAAACCGGCCTTGCGCGTCGCACCTTTTGCCACGCCAAGCAGAATCAGGTCAGGCACGGCCAGTTCATCGAGCACGTCGCGAGCCATGGACAACTGACCTTTACCGCCGTCCACCAGCAGGATATCCGGCAGCTTGCCCTCCCCGTCCTTCAGTTTGCTGAAGCGTCGGGTCAGCGCCTGATGCATCGCCGCGTAATCATCGCCGGCCGTAACGCCCTCAATGTTGTACCGGCGGTAATCGGCCTTGATCGGACCTTCGGGACCGAAGACTACGCAGGACGCCACCGTCGCCTCGCCGCTGGAGTGACTGATGTCGTAGCACTCAAGGCGCTGTGGAGGTTCATCCAGCTTCAGCACCTCGGCCAGTGCATCGAAGCGCGCCGTAATGTGCTGACGATTCGCCAGGCGCGCACTCAGTGCCTGCTCGGCATTGGTCACCGCCAATTGCTGCCAGCGCGCCCGCGTTCCTCGCACGCGATGGCTGATGGTCAGTTCACGACCGCGCAACTCGTCGATGGCGGCGATCAGCGTGGGAAAGTCATCGTGGACCACGTTGACGATCAGTTCGCTTGGCAAGTCGCGTTCAGGACTGCTGATGAAGTACTGGCCTAGAAATGCGGCCATGACTTCAGAAACGTCTTCTTCTATACCGACTTGAGGGAAGAAGTTCTTGCTTCCCAGTACCCGCC
>NZ_JAHBDE010000058.1:0-14539 GCF_019956175.1 Pseudomonas sp. BF-R-30
CGCGAAGGCGGTGTGTCAGCAACCTGGATATTGGCTGACACACCGCCTTCGCGAGCAAGCCCGCTCCCACAGGGGGTTGCGGCGTATCTAACGGATCACTCCCCCGCCAGCTCCCGCAAGTTCGCCAGTGTCTTGGCATCCAGCTCAATGCCATTGACCTGCGACTTAGCGCGTTGATGATGACGCCGGTCACCCGGCAAACGCTTCAGGCCGACACCGTGCATTTGCCGCACCAGTTCCTGGCTGCGCTCGGCAAAGCTTTGCCCCGCCGCCTTGTCCGGATCGATCACGATAAGCAACTGACCAGTCCAGGGGGTCTTGGCGCCAGGGTGGTTCTTCCAGTCGAACTCGAAGGAAAAATTGCCACCGGTCAGTGCCGCCGCGAGCAACTCGACCATCATCGACAACGCCGAGCCCTTGTGCCCGCCGAAAGGCAGCAACGCGCCGCCCTCGAGAATCGCCTTCGGGTCCGTGGTCGGCTGGCCGAGGCTGTCCACGCCCATCCCTTCCGGCAAGCGTTCACCCTCGCGGGCGGCAATTTGCACATCGCCATGGGCAATGGCGCTGGTGGCCAGGTCGAAGACAATCGGCCCGCCCTCGGCCCGCGGTGCAGCGAAGGCAATCGGGTTGGTGCCGAACAGCGGCCGGTCGGCCCCGTGGGGCACCACGCAGGTCATGCTGTTGACCACGCTCAATGCCACAAGGCCCTCTTCAGCGAAGGGTTCGACATCCGGCCACAAGGCCGCGAAATGGTGCGAGTTACGGATCGCCAGCACCGCGATGCCGGCACTTCGGGCCTTCTGCACCAGTAACTCGCGTGCCGCCGCCAGGGCCGGCTGCGCAAAACCGTTATTGGCGTCGACCCGCACAAACCCTGAAGCCACATCTTCGACCAGCGGAACGGCCTGGCCATTGACCCAGCCGCTTTGCAGCGTCGAAACATAACCAGGAATGCGGAATACCCCGTGACTGTGCGCGCCGTCGCGCTCGGCACCGGCGCAGTTTTGCGCCAGCACCCGGGCAACTTCGGCCGAGGTGCCGTGACGCAGAAAAATCTTCTCCAGCAAAGCGCTCAGCACTTCGAGTGACAGGTGTGACAGGACCGCGGTAGAGGCGTGATCGTGTGGCGCAGACATCTGAAGCTCCAGACTGATTATTGGAGGGAACAACAGCGTACAAAGACCCGCCGATTAACAACGCGCGGCGTGCGAACTGTCAACCATTCGCTCAGGGTCAATGAGGTCTATCCCTGTCACAAACGCCCGCGACCCGTGCGTTATCTATTTACCACCCGCGTCAACGCACCGGCTTTTAGTCTCGATGCTCAATCCACAGGCGCCTTTGAGTGGCACCTAGAACGAGACTCGACGATGTCTACATCAGTAACTCCGCTGTTTTTCCCCGAGGCGCTGATGTCGCGCGGTCTCTGGAGAGAACTTGGCCAAACCCACGGGCTGACACGAAGGGACTTCGAATGGTTCAGCCATATCGAACTGGCCACCCAGGCACTGCGCGATGAGCAGACGCCGCCCATGCTGGCGAAGAAAATCCTGTTGAAAATCCCTGGACTGGAACCCGTGCCGCTGGCCGGCAGTTTTTTGCTGACCGCGACGCCCGATGACAATGGCGTGATTCTCTACACCCCGTACGCGGGAATAAAAAAGTTCGCCGACCGCAGGGCCCTGACCGAACAGCTGGTGACGCAACTCAAAGCGGCCGGTGAAGACAACGACCTGCTGGCCTTCATGGCCCTGTCTCAACGCAAGGTCGTGGTGGGCGCCGCCGACATCGAGCTGGACTTTCAAACCATCGACGGCGACGTGTTCGAAGACCAGCGCAACACCCTCTCCAGCCAGCAGCAACTTAACGACCAGGCCCTGCTCGACCAATTGAAAGCGCTGCCGTCCCTGACCTCGCTGCTCGACACATTGCTGAGTCAACGGCTGGCGGCGTCTTTCCCCGACCTGGATCAGAGCCGGACCCAAGTGAACTTCTACCTGGCTACAACGCCAGAAAAAGCGGGCGAAAGCCATCCGGCGCGACGCTGGGTCAACTCCCTTTCCCTGAGTGACGCGGTACTCCTGCACTATCGCCATCAGCGTTGGCCATCCGGGCAGTCCCATGAATTTTCCCATCCGGGAAAGTCCCCGGCAAAAGCCGACCAGCCACTCTGGGAAGCAGCCGTCACGACAATCTCGCGCCAACTGACTAGCCTGCTGATCGGGCAGCTCGAAGGTTTCTGGGCTGCGGCGAGCACCGAAGGCGCATCGCGTCGCCAGTTCTTCGGCCAGGCCATCGCCGACCAGGCGCGGGTACAACTGCTGCTCAAGCGCGAAGCCGGGATCATCACCCCTGAGCAAAGCCAGGACTTGCACGCGTTGATCTCGACGGCCAGCCGGACGAACAAGGCTATGACGGTCGAAACCGTGCGTCTGTGGGAGTACCAGGCCAACTATGCAGAGTTGGCCGGCTCACTGATGGTCAGCGCCGGCAATGCGTTTCTCTACACGCCCACCGCAGGCCTGCAGGTGCTCGAGAACTATCAGGACTTGTGCGATACGGTGCTGAGCAAACTCAGTGCGGCCGGTCATGAGGATGAACTCTATGGTCTGCTGAGCCTGGATGAACGCCAGCGTTTCATTGGTTTTGACCGGCCGAATGTGACCGGGGAAGTGATTGGCGGCGCGATCTTCCCCAAGCTCTTCGACCGGATCATCAGCAAGCAACGGCAGAACATGGAATATGCCCTGCAGGTGTTCCGTCACAGTGACGGCAGCGTGGACATCCACGCTCTGTTCGACAAGGCGCTGGATATCCGCTCGATGATCAGCGAGCGACTGCTGACGCTGGATGCCGGCGGACGCTGGAGCACACGTCCCGTGTTATCCGGCAATCAGCATCCCTCCACAGTGCTGGCCGATACGGCGGCAGCTTTCGTCAAAACCTTCCGCGACATCGAAACACTGATCAACGCGGATTTTGCAGCACAACCGGTTGCGTCTCTGGCCTTGCAACGGGTCTATCTGGAAAACATGAAACCCCGCCTGGCCCATGCACTTGCCGTTGGCCTGCGTGGCGAGGCCAGCCTGCGGGTGCTTGGCGCAACACTGCGGGATGCGGATCGGGCCATTGTCGAAACAGTCTTCAACCCGGACCAGCCCGACCGACAAAACCGCCTGTCACTCAAGGGTTTCCGCCCCGATGCCTACTCGTTGACGCTGGAGCGCTCCGGCCAGCAGGATGTCCTGCCCCTGGCCCATTGTCTGCTCGTGACCGAGCGTGGCGGACTCGATCCCTCGCATTCCGGCCGGACGATCCTGTGGACGCCCGCCGAGGGCCTGGAAGTCTTTGACACCATCAGTCGTGCACGACTGGAACTGAACCGCCGCCTGCTCGAGCCGCAGCAACGCCTGGCGCTGCTGGAAAACCTGACCCCGGCCCAGCGCGTCTTTCACCAACGCTACTCACTGGGACCGTTGCGGCTGATTGAAGGGTCTGTATTGGAACGGGTCGCGCAATCGTCCATCGAGCACTTTTTGGCTCGCTGCGAACACGTACGGACTTTCGACCTGAGCGACACGAAGCAGAAAAAAGTCCTTGAAGACCTGACCACAACGGTCCTCAACACCAACCTGGGAAGAGCCACGTCGATTGCCCGGGCGATCAGCCAGCAGCAGTCCCTGCCCGCCTGGCTGGGAATGGCTCCGCTGCAAGAGCAGCGACTGCACCTTGAACTGCTGGAGCAATACCGCCACAGCGTTGTTGAGGACAAAGACTATTTACACGGGATCAAACCCCTCAAGTCGTATGTGCATGAAACACTGAAATCGTTGCTCGCCAGCCGCTTCCCCGCAACAGCGCTGGACCCTGACAATATCGAAATTACCCCGGACCTGGCCCTGGTCGGCCCCGCCCGGAGCCTCACCGAGTTCGCCTTGCAGCACGTCGACATTGCGCAAGGCACAGGGTTCAAGGTCGGGTCGGCAACCACTCAAACGCTGCCCCGGAATCTGGATCAGGCGGCTGTCCGCCGACTATTGCGATCACTGGACATTGCGCAGAACTACGCCAAACAGGTCACGGACAGTTTGTCGAATCAAGCGACCGACGTGGAAAGCAGGATGTTGCGCTTCATCAAGCAACTGCCCTGGCAACTGCTGCAACACGCACACGAACTGAAACTGCAGCAACGGCTTTCCGACAGCGCTTTCGATTTGCTTCGGCAAGTATTCGACATGCCGGACGCCATCGCCCGGGCGACCGTAGAAGGTGCCCACGCCATTGCCCGACCATTGGAACTGATCAAGACAACCGGTGCCGCCGCCGTCAAGGCGCTGGGCCTGTACCTGATTGGCCCAGGCACGGGCAAGGCAGGCCCAAAAATCCTCTATGCCCCTTACCACCCGAGTGGTTCACCCTTCGTTGAGTTCGACAATGAGGCCAGCGTTGTTTCGGCACTCAACACACCGGGGCCATTGCAGGACATGTTGATACGTCGCCTGCCGGACAGTGAGCAAACGGTGTTTCGCAACCTGTTGGAGTCCACCGTCGGCCAGTCGAGCGAAATCACCCTTGCGTCCAACCCCATCGGCGGCAACCTGCTCACCCATTTGTTCCATGACAACACCCAACTGTTGGTGAAGATGCTCGCCAGCCAGTCACACGCTAGCGGTCAGTCGGACTGGGAGGCCGTTAAACACCTGTTCGGTGCCGGCATCGAGCGCATTTCAAGCCTGCTGCCGGGCAAACTCGCGTACGTGCAGTTTCTTTGGAAGGCCTACAAGGATGCCCTCAATTCGGCCGAAGCCTTGCAGGACCATCATTGGATGACCGCGTTGCGCGAGTTTATTGCCGGGGCGGCGCAAATCCTGTCATTGGGCCGGCTGTCACTTGAAGGATGGGGCGAAAGCGCCCAGGAAACCGGCGAAGCCGTTGCTCCACCGCTTGTCACCCCCGTGATCGCGCAACCCTGGTCGAAGATTCGGTCGACAGCAGCAATGCGCACCCGGCTGCAACCGTTCGAAACCACGGTTGAACTCAAGGACCTGGCGAAAAACAGCACTGACGGCACCTATCTGGACACGGGCAGCAAGAAAACCTTCGCCGCCATTGCCGGAAAGGTGTACGGCGTGAACAAGACCGGAGCGGTCTGGAGAACGATCAAAGGCGGGGAAGAAGGCCCCGTGTTAACGATTACTCCTGACAAACAATTGGTCATCGACCCGGATCTGCACACCGCTCACTTCGGCAAAGTCGTCTCGAAAATGCACAACCAGCTTGCCAACGCCTATGTTGCCCGGGCGGTCCTGAATATCGAGGCCCGGGGGATGGACGAAATCCGGGCAAAGCATCCCGCTAAAGCCCGCATGATCGTGCAGGCCATCGACATGGCTCGTTATTATGCGTTCAACAGCCTGCACAATCTGGTGCAACTCAGGAAACTCCTCCCGGGCACACGGCTCGATACCTTCCTCAAACAGTTCTTTGATGTTGGTCAGGTCGACAAAGCACTACTGGAAAAAATCAAACAGGCCATCGTCCCCGTCTGCAACGCGCTGGTCGATCCCGATGAAGACTGGATGAACTCGCAACGTTTTATCGTGGGTTCAAGCCGGGACCCGAAGGACAACCTCGTCGCGTTTGTCGTGGACAAGGATCTACAGCGCAATGTGCATTTCACGGAAAAATTCTTCAATCAACAACTCGACTGGTACAAATCCAGCCTGACACAGCCCTTCGATGTCGACGGCCACAGCCAGGCCGCGACCCTGATACACGAATTCGCTCATTTGTTTTCCGGGGCCGTGGACATTGCATACCTTGAGGCCAGGCTGCCGTTCAGCGATCTGGTAGCGTCGGTCACCGGCTTTGGCGCGGCAAGAAAACAATCTCAGTTGGACTTCCAGCGAAATGCCTTGTCGATGGATACCCCAGAGGAGGAATTGTTCGCGCGCTGGAACAGTGGGCTGCAATCGTGGATCGACCTGGATTCGATTCCGGGTTCTCGCCACATCGGCATGGCCATCCTGACGCTGACGGGCAGCCAGACCATGGATAAGGCACGGGAAGCTTTTTTAAACAGGCAGGAATCGAAGTTCCGAACCGATGTCATTTTGCACAATGCCGACTCGATCGCCTTTTTGATCTGCGAAATGGGCCGGCAACTGGACCCGGTGCCGGTCACTCCGACCGCTGGAACCTGACCGCGGCGTAACAACGCGCAGATCCCCGGGTCTGCGCAGCACAACGGTGTTTGACTTGATGTTTTTTTCACGCACCCTATGGATACTGTTTATTCGACAACCGATGTTCCAAAGGCGATGCGTTGAAAAAAAACAACACATTGATGGTTAAATGCCATGACTGATGTTCTCGCAGACTTCCCCCAAGGTTAGAATGCAGGAAATCAGGAAGGGCCAATGACCGACCACACACTTTCGGAAGCCGAATTCGACGCCATCACCGATGCTGCCGCGCATTGGTGCATGCGTCTGCACGCCAGTGACTGCACCGAGCAAGAGCGCCAGGCGTTCGAGCAATGGCGTGATGCACATCCGCTCCATGCCTTCGAGTACGAAGCGATGCTGGAGATCTGGGATGTCGCCGGCGACTTGCCTCGTCCCGAACCCGTCGTGCCGCTGGTTCGCCGCCACCCCGAAACCCCGTGGCGCCGCCTGGCCATTGCCGCGGCGGTATGTGCCCTGGCACTGCCTTTGGCCGGTTATGGCGGCTGGCACCTGGGCTGGGTACCGAACGCGTACCAGCATTTCGAAGCGACCGACAATGTGCGTACCGTCACCTTGAAAGACGGCAGCCAGGTTGAGCTGAACCTGGGCAGCGAGCTGACGTACAGCAACTACAAGGATCAGCGGCAAGTCACGCTGGATAAAGGCGAAGCCTTCTTCAGGGTCAGCCATGACACCCGCCACCCCTTCGTGGTCAAGGCCGCCGAAGGCCGGATTCGCGTGACCGGCACCCAATTCAACGTCTGGATGTATGAAGACCAGGTCAAAGTCAACCTGATCGAAGGATCGGTACTGGTCAGCAGCAACGCCGACCTGCAAGGCGACGGTTTGCGCCTTGGCCCGGCGATGCAGGCCAGTTATCGCCGCGGCGACTTCATTCCCCGCATCAGCCAGACCTATGACAATGACAGCTCGCTGGCCTGGCGCCAGGGCAAGCTGGTGCTCGACGATCTGGCCTTGAGCGATGCGCTGCCCTTGATCAATCGCTACCTGGACAAACCGTTGATGGTGGCTGACCACAGCACCGGCTCGATCCATATCGGCGGCATCTACAACATCAAAGAGATCAACGGCCTGGTAAAGTCCTTGCCGCGGGTCCTGCCGGTCTACCTGACCCGTAACCAGAACGGCAATCTGGTGGTCAACGCGATTCCGCAAATCTCCCCGAAAAGCTGAAAAGGCCGCCACCCTTGCGGATGCGGCCTTCAGCGTTCATGCAAAAACCCACTACCTTACTGCGCGGCCACTTTTGCATCCTGCCGGCGGATCGTCTGCACCTGATAGTCCGGATCGGACAGGATCTGTTGCTCGGTGAAAGGCAGCACGCTCCATTGCTTCCTGGAAAAGGCCTGCGTCTGGTCCCGTGAATACTTCGAGGCCGGGTCGCTGGACAACGAGAATGCCAGCAGCCCTTTGGCCTGCGGTCCGTTTTGGTCAAAGGTCACCACTTGCAGGTAGCTCGTACCGCTGACCACTTCGCGCTTGCCATCGCTGCGCGGTACGCTCTGGATCGCGTTGTAGACCCCCAACGTTCCCGGCCCGCCGTGGATCGGTGTCTGTTGTCCGCCGCTGCTGACCACCTGGATATCGCCCCAGCGACTGTCCGGCTTGAGTCCTGCCGCCTTGACCTGCTCAGCCGAAGCCAGCATCGCTGCCCGCAGCGCCTTCGCCACCTGCGGGTGATCGACTGCCAGACCCCGTGGGGTATGTTGCGGATCCCGTGGATCGAATGCCACACGCCATACGTCCGGCACCGGCTCCAACGCCTCCATGACATTCTGGAAGTGCACAAAGCCCAGACCGCTGCCCAGGTTGGCGTTGCGGTCCCAGGCCTTGAGGCTGGCGCACAGTGGCGCGAGCGTTTTGGCATCGGTACCGAGATCCGCCGCGCAGAATTGCAGCAGGTCCGGCATCACTAGGCTGGCTTGATAAACCCGATCGTCCATGACCATGTGTTGCAAGTCCGCTGCCTCGACCTTGCCGGCCTGGGCCAGCGCGCTCAAACGGTCCAGGGCAAAGCGCGAGCGCAGCCCCAGTGGCTGACTGTCCTGGCTGATCAACGGCGAATAGCCGGTCAGCGGTTGCGCCGGGTTGGCCATCCATGCCGAGTCGTTGGAGTGCTGGACAAAGTCCTTGCGTAGCAATTGCGGCAACTTGTCCGCTGCATAGATACCCTGCTGTGCAGCCTGCGGGTCGATGTCCCAGGCACAGGCGCTGTTGGAGCCGTCGAGAATGATCATCTGCAAGCCAGCGCGCGGATCACTGCATTGCGCCAGCTTGTCGACACTGACGTTGGGCACCACCGAGAGGTTCATGTACAGCGTCTGCCCCTGATCGTCCGCTGCCAGCGTATTGACCCACGGAATGCCCTGGATCTCGTGCACCGAAGCCTGGAAATCCTTGAGGTTTTCAGCGCGGTTCATCGCATACCACTGCTGCAGAACCCGGTCGTTGTCCAGATTGGCGTCGCGCAGGCTGTAGGCGTATTGATGATCCCAATCCAGTTTTCCCGGCCATTGCACCACCGGACCGAATTTCGAGCTGTAGACCTCGTGGGAGATTGCCCGGACCTGCCCGTCCGCCTGCCTGACGTTGACGGTCACGGTCTGCTTGTCCATCGGCAAGGACTGGCCGTCGAGCAGGTAACGGGTCGAATCCTTGGGATCGAGTTGCAGGCGATACAGCGTGAAGTGCCTGGACGAATCCACGGTGTGGGTCCAGGCCAGATGTTGATTGAAACCGATGTTGATCACCGGCAGGCCGGGCAACGCCGCGCCCATCACGTCCAGTTTGCCGGGAATGGTCAGGTGCATCTGATAAAAACGCATGCCGCCCACCCACGGAAAGTGCGGATTGGCCAGCAACATGCCGCGTCCGTTGAAGGAACGCTCGCTGCCGACCGCGACGGCGTTGCTGCCACGGTCCAGGGCAAAACGCTGCATCCGCGTAGCGGCCACCTGGAACGCTGCCTGTGCGCTCGACGCCCGGGCCACGGCCTGGGGTGGCGTGGCACCGGCCAGGGCTTCGGCAAACTGGCCGACGCCACCTTCGACCAACAGGCGCCGGGTCAGCTTGACCAGATCCGACGTGGTAATGTCGCGCACCCAATCTCCCTGGCACTGCGGCGGCAATCCCTGGACGCGTCGCTCGCTCAAGAAGCGGTTGTACCCCGCCACATAGCCTTCGACCAACTCACGCACTGGCGGGGTCTGGGCCTGCCAGAAACCGGCGACGGCTTGCGGAGTGTTCAGCCAGGTGAAAAATACATCGCTGGCCAGGTTCTCGCGCTCTTCGACGGTGAACTGATCCGGCCCGAAATACCGCGAACGTTCACCGTTGACCGTAGTGATTTCGTTGGCCAACAGGCACAGGTTGTCCTGGGCGTAGGCATAGCCGATACCGTAGCCGAGCCCGCGCTCGTTGTCGGCGCGGATGTGCGGCACGCCGAAACCGGTGCGGCGGATGTCCGCGCTCGTTTGCGCAGGCGTATCGCTCGCGCTCGCCGCAAGGCTCAGCCCCAGGCTCAATCCCAGAGTCACACCCGCCAGGCTCAACCTGGTTAACTGGCTGGAAATAATCACGCTCGCTCCTGATCGAAAAAACGATGGTCACGGCTGCGCATACCCACGCGCACCGGGCCTCCCTGTAGGGACGAAGCTCACCACAAAAATTTAGGAGATTACTGCGCAACGCCCCATGGTCTGACAGGTTGATCACGCGATGGCGACAAAATTTCTACATTCGAGCCTTCATGATTCGGGCTGCTCATACGTCTAATGCTGTAAGAGCGCCCATTTTTTCCTGATCAGGCTCTGAAAGGAGTTTTGCAATGTACAACTCGCAACTGCCAACGGACGGTAGCAACGCGCCAAAGGGTACTTCCATGGGAGTCGGCGTATTCGAGCCGCGTACCGATCGCCACGGCAACGAGCGGATCAGGGTCCTGCTCAAAAGCTTTGGCCTTCGAACCAGTCTGATCCGCCTGAAAGTCATCGATGCCCTGCTGACGGCCGCCGAAAACGACCGCAGCCTTGGCGTGCGTGGCGTGCACAGCCAATTGCTGGACCTGGATATTCCCCTGTCCTTTCTCAGCGTGCGTGAAGTGCTGAAGCGTTTGTGCAGCGAAGGGGTGATTGTCCTCAACCCCGACAAGAGCTACAGCCTGCATCCCCAGGCTGCCGCCATTTTACGCAACCGATGATCGAATGATCAGAGTTTGACCTTGCGGCGCATCACGCCATTGATGACCACCACGACCACCGCCACGCCAATGGCGATGTACTGGAACAGTTTTTCGCTGATGACGCCGGTGTTCTGCAACCAGGAAAGGCCAAACATGATCCCCAGCACCACCAGAGAGATCAGAATCGAGTATTTCAAACGTTGCGACTGAGTCATTGCGGGTTCCTGAATCTGAAAATGTATCCGGTTTGTATCGACGCGCATGCCAAGCGCTTACCCTGTTTCGGGATAAGTGGCTACAAGCGGGGTCTCATGTTACAGCCGATGAAGAGTTTTGGCTTCATTGCGGCGATGACCATGGCGGACCAGGTTACTGCCCACATCGTTAACAGCGGTTCAACGGCCTGAATCCTTTCGGTAAAAGTCATTGCCCGGCCGGGCGCTGCAAGCGGTCTTTGCGACGAATGCCACCGCTGGCCTGCGTTATCCGGAAGCAGTCATGAAACTGCTCGACCGGTAAGGGTCGCCGGCCCGTTCGATGAATTGAGCGGGCCGGGCAACTCCAGATCGCAAAAGCAAGATCAAAAGATCGTAGCCTTTGGCAGCTCCTGCAGGGGAACGCGTGCACCACCAAACAACGAGGCCGAGCGTCAGGGGCAAGAGCGTTTGGTTACTTTGCGCTTTTCAAAATAACCCTGTAGGAGCGAGCTTGCTCGCGATGGTCGTCAACGATAACGCTGGTTGGCAGGCACCCCGCGGCGCTCTCCAGTCCATCGCGAGCAAGCTCGCTCCTACAGGTATCGGGGTTCCCCGGGATTGCGTGAAGAACCTTTTTTGAACCCGGGGATCACATAGACACGCACCTTCGGCGTTTCAACCTGACGATTTTGTAATGTGCCCCTCATCTGCCTGACAGCGTTGATCTACCATCATCGAACGGCGGATCTTTGTAGTACTTCGAAACACTCCTTGAACGCCTGACCGTAAAAAATGGTCAGAATGCGTTTTTTTGCCTGTTAGCCGAGACGAATTCCATGCGAAACCCTCTGCGTCTGATCGCCCTGAGCGCCCTGTTCATGTCTTCCCTGGTCCAGGCCGCCGACCTCATTCCGATCGAGGTTCATCGCGACGCCAATTGTGGTTGCTGCAAAAAATGGATCACCCACCTGGAGGCCAATGGCTTCAAGGTCGAAGACCACGTAGAAGCCAGCATGAGCGAATTCAAGCAACAGCACGGCGTGCCGCCACGGCTGGCGTCGTGCCACACCGCATTGATCAATGGCAAATTCGTTGAAGGCCATGTCCCGGCCGACCAGGTCCTGGCCTTGAGCAAACGCGACGATCTGCTGGGCGTCGCGGCCCCCGGCATGCCCATGGGTTCGCCCGGCATGGAAATGGACGGCATGAGCGATGCCTATCAAGTCATCGGCCTGAAAAAGGACGGCACTGACGTGGTGGTTGCGGACTACCCCGCCCATTGATGTCCGGCGCGTATCTCGGATTGTTTTTCGCGGCATTCGGTGCCGCCACGCTGTTGCCGTTGCAATCCGAAGCCGTGCTGGTCGGACTGCTGCTCAGCGATCGCTATTGGCTCTGGGCACTGCTGGCGGTGGCAACGTTCGGCAACGTTCTGGGCTCGCTAATCAACTGGTGGCTGGGGCGCGGGATCGAGCGGTTCCACGACCGACGCTGGTTTCCGGTGACCCCCCGGCATCTGGAAAAGGCCCGGCTTCATTACCAACGCTACGGCCATTGGTCATTGCTGCTCAGTTGGCTGCCGGTGATCGGCGATCCGCTGACGCTGGTCGCCGGGGTCATGCGCGAGCCGCTGGGGCGCTTCCTGCTGATCGTCACCCTGGCCAAAGGCGCCCGCTACAGCGTGCTGGCGTTGGCGACTTTGGGCTGGATGGGTTGAACCATCAAGGGCGGCGATTGCCTGTGATTAATGCCGCCCTAATCGTGTCGATCCAACATAGGCGGATTTTCCATGGAGCTCTCCCATGTCGCGCCCCTTCTCCCGCTGGTTACCCAGCCTGTTACTGACCGCCCTCCTGCCCGTCATCGCCCACGCCGAAGGGCCGCAATACGGCCCCGAGTTGCAAGGTTTCGACTACCCCTACACGCTCAAGCACTTCGCCTTTGATTCCCAGGGCCAATCCCTGCAAATGGGTTACATGGACGTCGCCGCCAACGGCAAGGCCAATGGCCGCAGCGTGGTGCTGATGCACGGCAAGAATTTCTGCGGCGCCACCTGGGACAGTTCCATCAAAGCCCTCAGCGACGCCGGCTATCGGGTCATCGCCCCGGACCAGATCGGCTTCTGCACCTCCAGCAAGCCGGCGCACTATCAGTACAGCTTCCAGCAACTGGCGACGAACACCCAGCAATTGCTCAAGGCGCTGGGCATCCAGAAGGCCACCCTGCTGGGGCATTCCACCGGCGGCATGCTCGCCACTCGCTATGCCTTGCAATACCCCGAACAGGTCGAGCAATTGGTGCTGGTCAACCCCATCGGCCTGGAAGACTGGAAAGCCCTCGGTGTGCCCTATCGCACGGTTGATCAATGGTACGAGCGCGAACTCAAACTCAGTGCCGAGGGTATCCGCAACTACGAACGCACCACCTATTACGGCGGTCGCTGGAAGCCGGAGTTCGATCGTTGGGTCGATATGCTTGCCGGCCTGAACAAAGGCCCGGGGCATACGCAAGTCGCGTGGAACTCGGCACTGATCTACGACATGATCTTCACGCAACCGGTGTTTTACGAATTCCAGAACCTGAAGATGCCGACCCTGCTGTTGATCGGAACGTCCGACACCACCGCCATCGGCAGTGACATCGCCCCACCCGAGGTCAAGGCGAAGATCGGGCACTACGACGTCCTCGGCAAACAGGTAGCCGGGATGATTCCCCAGTCCACGCTGGTCGAATTTCCCGGCATGGGCCACGCGCCACAGATGGAAGAACCGGCCCGATTCCACCAGGCCCTGCTCGCCTGGCTGAACAAGACCAACCCCGTGCATTGAAGAGGAAAGGCTGATGCCTGTGCAGATTGCAGTGATCGATGATTGGCAGGACGTGGCGCGCAATGTAGTGGACTGGTCGGCACTGGACAGCGTCGGTGAGGTAAGTTTTCTCCATGACTACCCCACCGATACCTCATCCCTGGCCGAGCGCCTGGCCGGGTTCGAGGTGATCTGCGTGATGCGCGAGCGCACCCGCTTCGATGAAGACCTGCTGAGGCGCCTGCCCAAGCTCAAGCTGCTGGTGACAGGCGGTATGCGCAACGCGGCCCTGGACCTGAAAACCGCTGCCGCGCTGGGCATTCAGGTCAGCGGTACCGACAGCTACAAACACGCCGCGCCGGAACTGACCTGGGCGCTGATCATGGCCGCAACCCGCAACCTGGTGGTCGAGGCCAATGCCCTGCGCGCCGGGCAATGGCAACAAGGCCTGGGTGGCGACTTGCATGGCAAGACACTGGCCATCCTCGGTCTGGGCAGCATCGGCCAGCGAGTCGCGCAGTTCGGTCAAGTGTTCGGCATGCGTGTCATCGCCTGGAGTGAAAACCTCACCGCCGAACGCGCGGCGCAGGTCGGTGTGACCCGTGTCAGCAAACAGGAGCTGTTCGAACAGGCCGACGTGCTGTCGGTGCACCTGGTGCTCAGCGAGCGCAGCCGCGGTCTGGTGGACGCACAAGCCCTTGGCTGGATGAAGCCCTCGGCGCTGCTGGTGAACACCGCTCGTGGCCCCATTGTCGATGAAGCGGCGCTGATCAAGGCGCTGCAGAAACAACGGCTGGCCGGTGTCGCCCTGGACGTCTTCGAGCAGGAACCGCTACCCGCCCACCATCCGTTCCGGACCCTGGACAATGTACTGGCGACGCCCCATGTCGGGTACGTGAGCCAACAGAACTACCGGCTGTTTTTCTCGCAAATGATCGAGGATATTCAAGCCTGGGCGGCGGGCTCAGCCATTCGTTTGCTGGGTTGATACCTCGTCATCGTCGGAATGCTGCCAGGATGTTGTGCTCGACGAAAATCCCATGTGGGAGCGGGCTTGCTCGCGAAGGCGGTGGGTCAATCAACATTAATGCTGCCTGACACTCCGCC
>NZ_JAHBDE010000059.1:0-9893 GCF_019956175.1 Pseudomonas sp. BF-R-30
GGGCTGGGGGCGGGCTTGTTCAGGTCGTAGTTGGGTGTGTCGTCACTGAACGGAATCGGTGGAAACAGCAACCAGCCGCCATCCTTCTTGATCAGTTTCTGCACGTAGTCGCTGCGGTAGTCGGCCTGGAACGGCAGTTGCCCGCCGAAGGCCTGTTCGGTGTGGCGCTTGAAGACCGGGAAATACCACTGGCCCTGATAGCTGACCATCAACGGTTTGTCGTTGGCGATCAGTTCGCCGCCCAGGGTCATCAGGAACAGGCCGACAAACAGCCAGAGCGACCACCAGCCCCGACGGTTTTTCTTGAACCGCTCGAAGCGGCGACGCGCCAGCGGTGAAAGCTTGAGCATCAGGCGTTCCTCGCGGCGAAGTCGATACGCGGGTCGACCAGGGTGTAGCAGAGGTCGCCGACCAGTTTTATCAGAAGGCCAAACAGGGTGAAGATGAACAGCGAGCCGAACACCACCGGATAGTCCCGGGATACCGCCGCTTCGTAGCTCATGCGGCCGAGGCCGTCGAGGGAGAAGATCACCTCGATCAGTAGGGAGCCGGCAAAAAACACACTGATGAACGCCTGGGGAATGCCCGACACCACCAGCAGCATGGCGTTGCGGAACACGTGCCCGTAGAGCACCCGTCGTTCACTCAAGCCCTTGGCCCGGGCGGTGACCACGTACTGGCGGGTGATTTCATTGAGGAACGAGTTCTTGGTCAGGATGGTCAGCGTGGCGAATCCGCCGATCACCAGGGCGGTCACCGGCAGCACCAGATGCCAGAAGTAGTCGGCCACTTTGCCAAGGGTCGACAGCGATTCGAAGTTGTCCGAGACCAACCCGCGGACCGGAAACCAGTTCAGCGAAGTGCCACCGGCAAAGACTACGATCAGGAACATCGCAAACAGGAACGCCGGCATGGCATAGCCGATGATGATCGCGGTACTGCTCCAGATGTCGAATTGGCTGCCATGGTGCACGGCCTTGCGGATGCCCAGGGGAATCGACACCAGGTAGGTGATCAGCGTCGCCCAGAGTCCGAGGGAAATGGTCACGGGCATTTTTTCGAGGATCAGATCGGTGACGGTGGCGCCGCGGAAGAAACTTTTGCCAAAGTCCAGGCGCGCGTAGCTGGTGAGCATCAGCCAGAGGCGTTCGTGTGCCGGTTTATCGAAGCCGTACTGCTTTTCAATGTCCTTGATCAGCTGCGGGTCGAGCCCGCGACTGGCACGGGACTTGCCGCTCACGGACTCGCCGGAACCGCCGCCGACCGCGGCGCCGCCAATGCCTTGCAGGTGCGCGATGGCCTGTTCGACCGGCCCGCCCGGCGCGGCCTGGACGATGACAAAGTTGACCAGGAGAATAATCACCAGCGTCGGAATGATCAGCAGCAGGCGCCGCAATATGTAAGCCCACATCAGTGCGGCCCTCCGGGTTTGCCTCGGCTGATACGCTCGGCCGTCATCTGTTGGTTGGTCAATGGCGTGGTGCTCATCTCCCACCAACTCTCGATGGCTTCGTCATTACTCGCTTGCACGTTCGGGATGCCGAAGCGGTTCCACCACACCGTTGAGGTGCCCGGCGGGTAATAGTTGGGAATCCAGTAGTAATTCCATTGCAGCACCCGGTCCAGGGCATGGGCGTAATGCAACATGTCAGCCTGGGTATTGGCGCGGATCAGCCCGGTGATCAGGGTGTCCACCGCCGGGTTCTTCAGCACCATGTAGTTGTTGGAGCCAGGGTCGGTGGCCGCCTCCGAACCGAAGTAATTGACCAGTTCGCCCCCCGGAGAGGTGGTGACCGGGTAGCCGGTGACGATCATGTCGTAGTCGCGACTCATCAGGCGATTGACGTACTGGGACGAGTCGATGCGGCGGATGTTCAGGTCGATGCCGATCTGTTTCAACGTACGTTTATAGGGCAACAGCAGGCGGTCCATGCCGTTCTGACTGACCAGGAACGTAAAGCTCAGCGGTTCGCCGTGGGCATTGACCAGTTGGTCGCCATCGGGTTTCCAGCCAGCCTGTTCGAGCAAGTCCAGGGCCTGCAACTGCTTGTCACGAATCACGCCGCTGCCATCGGTCTTCGGCGCCTCGAACACTTTGGTGAAGACTTCGTCGGGAATCTGCCCGCGCAACGGTTCGAGAATCGCCAGCTCACCCGCATCCGGCAGTTGCCGGGCCGCGAGATCGGTATTGGAGAAAAAGCTCTGCTGGCGGATGTACATGTCGCGCATCATCTGCCGGTTGCTCCACTCGAAGTCCCACAGCATCACCAGCGCCTGGCGCACGTGACGGTCCTGGAACATGGGCTTTTGCAGATTGAACACAAAACCCTGGGCCGGTTGCGGCGCCTCTGTGGCGAGGTGGGCTTTTTGCAGGCGACCATCGCTCAGGGCCGGGCTTTCGTAGCCGATGGAGTAAGCGGTGGCGGAAAATTCCCGGTTGTAGTCAAAGGCGCCGCCGCGCAACACCTGGCGCGCCACGTCGGTATCGCCGAAGTACTCGATGCTGAAATGATCGAAGTTGTACAGGCCACGGCTGACCGGCAGATCCTTGCCCCACCAATCGGGGTTGCGCTCGAAGGTGATGCTGCGCCCCGAATCGATCTTGCCGACTGTATAGGGACCGCTGCCCAGCGGCGCTTCATAGCCGCCGCCACCGGCGAAATCGCGGCTCTTCCACCAGTGTTCGGGAAACACCGGCAAGGTTGCGATATCCAGGGGCAGGGTGCGATTTTCGTTGTTCTTGAAATCAAAGCGGATGGTCAGTGGCGATTCCAATTCGACGCTTTTGACGTCGGCGAATTGGGTTCGGTAGCGCAGGCTGCCCTGGGTCATCAGCAGGTCGAAGGTGTAGCGCACGTCTTGGGCTGTAATCGGTTTGCCATCGGCAAAACGCGCCTTGGGGTTGAGGTAAAAGCGCAGGGACAGGCCGTCCTCTGAGCGCTCCATCTTCTCAGCCACCAGACCGTAAACGGTATAAGGCTCGTCCAGCGAGCGTTGGGCCAGTGGCGAGTAGATCAAGCCGTCAATCTGTGTAACGCCGATGCCTTTGTCGATGTAAGGCAAAACATGATCGAACTGACCGATTTCGATCGCCGATCGCCGCATCGTGCCACCCTTGGGGGCCTGCGGGTTGGTGTAGGCGAAATGACTGAAGCCGGGAGGGTATTTCGCCGGTTCGCCGTACACGGTCATTGCCGGTTGCGGTGCCGCATGCACGCCCGAGGCACCCATCAGCAGGGCCACGGCCGTGAACAGCAAAGTAGGGAAAGCCAGTCGCATTGTCAGCCTTAGAACCGGGAGGTCGTTAACGACAATTTGTACGCTAGCGGCGCGTCCCTCGCCAGCCGTATTGCGCGTTGAAAACACAACGGCCCACCAATAGGCGGGCCGTTGAGTGAATAGCTCAAGCGTCGGTCAGTCCTGACGGCTGGTCACTTCCAGGAGGTGGAAACCGAACTGGGTCTTGACCGGGCCCTGGACCACGTTGAGCGGTGCGCTGAAGACCACAGTGTCGAATTCCTTGACCATCTGGCCCGGACCGAACGAACCCAGGTCACCGCCCTGGCGGCTGGAAGGGCAGGTGGAGTTTGCCTTGGCAACTTCGGCGAAATCGGCGCCAGCCTCGATTTGGGCCTTGAGTTCGTTGCACTTGGCTTCGGAGGCAACAAGGATGTGACGGGCAGTGGCTTTAGCCATGGGAAAATACTCCTTTCAATACTCGATAAAGTGCTGAGCCTACCGGATTCAGTGAGCTATTTCTCCTCAAAGTTCCGTTCCACGCGGGATCCGCGGCAGTCGCACCTCAAAGGCCGGCGTCCCTCAAGCGCCTGGCGTGCTGGACATACAGTTCAATCGGGTTGACACCTTTACGCAGTTGACCGGCCGGCTGGCCAATGGTGTCCAGATGATCCAGTGGATAGTCGGACCGGATAACCGTTCCCAGATGGGAGCTGAAACGACCGACCAAACCGTCGTTCTGCTCGCTTTCCGTGACGAAATAGCCGGAAAGGGCTCGGCAGAAGGCGTTGAACGGATCGAGCGCATAAAGCCCTTCTTCTAGAGCATTCGACGGCAGCACGCCGCTCCACGAGTAGTAATGAACACCGTTGACCCGTTCGCACCCCTTGCCACCCCAGGTGGCAGGCAGTCCTTGTGGGTATTTGTCGTTGAATGCGCCTACGCCTTCGGTGGTCAGCGCGTTGAGGGCGGCAATGGCGTTCCGCGGTAGATACTGATTGTCGCTTAATGCCGCGAGGAAGTCGGCGAACAGGGTCACCACTGTCTCGGCCACATGTTCCGGCAGGCAGCCCGGTGTCAATGCCTTGCGCAGGAAATCGGCCAGTTCCGAACCATGGTTCGGCCCGCTGACGGAGGTGACCGATGCCACGCTGTGTGGCGCAATCGCTGCGGCATAACGTGCGGTCAGTGCGCCCTGGCTATGACCTATGAGGTTGACTTTGTGTGCACCGGTTCCTTCCAGTACCCGCTCGATCTGAGCGAGCAATTGGTCTCCGCGTACCTCGTTGTCATGGATGGCCGACAAGTGGGGAACGAACACCCTGGCTCCGGCGTTCCTCAGCGCCTGCCTGATGTCGTGAAAGAGCTCGAACTTGCCGATTCTTTCGAAGCCGAAAAGGCCGTGGACCAGCAGTATTGGGTAACAAGTGCTTGCATTCCTTTGCATGTTCATACCTTTACGCAGAAGTTCATTGAGACTGCATGGCGCTTCACTCTAAAACACTCGAGGTTGGCGCGATGTATGAAAAGTCCGGCGAAACTTGCGGAAAACGGAATAGAACAAGTGCGAATACCCACGAGTGGCTGAAGCCTTGGTCGGAATCGATTGAGGACTTTTCGCGGCAATCAGCTTGTTGCTGATCAAAGACCTACTTTGCATGTATCGACTTTCCGAGCGGGTCAGCGTTTGAGGCCGACATCGCGATTGTTTGCCTTGGGGTTAAATAGCCGTCCAGAGCCGGCCACCTGTCCGGTGTCTATTCCAGGGAATGGAGCGAATGAATGACTGCTTATGAACCCGATACCTTGAATCTCGTGCAGCAACCATTACCACCTCCCATGCTGGAGCAGGCGCAAAACGGTGTTCTGAACCCTTCCGACAAAAAAGCCGTCATCAGGGTCCAGCCGTATCCAGGCATGACCTGCGGCGACAAATTACTATTGAGTTGGGCGGGGCTGGATGCCGATGGCCTCGCCTGCAAGCATCAGGTGGCGCGTTTTGTCAGTGAGGAACGGGTCGGCGAGGACATCATCTTTGCCGTAGGTAGCGCACATATCGCGGCGCTTGAGGGTGGCTCACTGGAAATCGGTTACTCACTGACGAGCACCCGATTTGCCGAGCCCGTGCATTCCCATCGTCTGCAGCTGAGTGTCGGTGACGTGCAATGCGACCTGTTGCCCGCGACGGTGAACGATGCGGTGGGTAGAACGCTTGATCCCGATAGGGTGAAAGAAGGGGCGATCGTTACGATCAAACCCTATGCGCGCATGGCGGCGGGCGACTGGGTGTTGCTGACCTGGGCGGGCGTTTCGGTCGACTCAAGTTTCAGTGATGCACTCAAGGTCGAGTCCTTCGCGGTGGGGGACGAACTGTCGTTCTGGGTCAGTCCGGAGTGCATTACGCTGAATCTGGGCTCCTCAGTGTCCGTCGATTATTGCGTCAAGCAAGCAGGGCAGGGGCCTCGCTATTCTGAAGTAACGGCACTGATGATTGGCATCCTGGAGCGCCGACCACTGCAAGCACCCACTGTGCTGGAAGCCGACGAAGGTTGGGTGGACCTGCAGGATGCGCAGGATGGCGTGACCGTCGTCATCGAGAACGCCAGCGCTGAAAAAGGAGAACGGATTTACCTGGAGTGCGACGGGGAGAAACTCAATCACCATGACGACCGCGAAATAACCAGGGACACCGCTGGCGAGCCGTTGGTGTTCATCGTTCCCTACCCGTTCTGGAGGGAACATCGAGATTCGGCGATCCGTGTTTCCTATTCAGTCGAGCGCCTTAACGGCACCCGACAGCAATCGGGGGTGACGCAGGTTCAAGTGCAGTCCCTGATGGGACATTGATTGCCATTTGCCCTCCAGTCTTCCCATGAAGGCCGGAGGGCGCACGGATGATGTCGATTATCAGGCGTTGTTTGACGCTCGCAGCCGATCTGCCGCTTCAAGCAACAACTGTTCTGTCCCGGCCCAACCGAGGCAACCATCGGTCACCGACACGCCGTATTTCAATGACGAACTCAATGGCTGGCAGCCTTCGAACAAATGGCTCTCGATCATCATGCCGATCAGCGAACGATCACCTTGCAGGCGTTGTTCAAGTACATCGTTGAAAACGGCTGGCTGGCGCAACGGGTCTTTGCCGCTGTTGGCATGACTGCAATCGACCATGATTCGAGCCGGAATCCTGAGCCTGGTCAGGTCGCTGTTCACCTGGGCGATGCTGGCGCTGTCGTAGTTCGGGCCGCGATGGCCGCCGCGCAGTACCAGGTGCGTGTCCGCATTACCCGGGGTTTGAATGATCGCCGGATGTCCCTGGCTATCGACACCGAAATGGCGATGGGGATGGGCGGCGGAGCGCATGGCATCGCTGGCGACGCCAACACCGCCGTCTGTCCCGTTCTTGAACCCTACAGGCATAGCCAGCCCGCTGGCCATTTCCCGATGGATCTGCGACTCCGTGGTCCGGGCGCCAATTGCGACCCAGCTCAACAGATCATCGAAGTAGCTGGCCGCCATCGGTTGCAGCAGTTCAGTGGCAACGGGCAGGCCCAGGCGGAGCATTTCGCGCATCAGCTCCCGGGACAGCGTCAGGCCGGCGGCCATGTCATCGCTGCCATCGAGGTGCGGGTCGTAGGCCAGGCCTTTCCAGCCAACCGTGGTACGGGGTTTTTCGACGTAGGCACGCATCACCAGCAGCATTTCGTCGCTGACTTCGGCGGCGAGGCGGGCAAGGTTGCCAGCGTACTCGAGGGCTGATTCGGGATCGTGTATCGAGCAGGGGCCGACGATGACCAGCAGGCGGGAATCTTCACCGTTGAGGATCGCGCGAACCGCCTGGCGGTGGGCGGTGACTTGCCGGGTCAGAGCGTTGCCGAGGGGCAATTGCTGTTTGAGTTGTAATGAACTGGGCAGGCGCAGGGTCAGCGCTTCATTGGCAGGGCTCAAGGTGGACAGCGGCAGTGCAGAGACGGACGAGTTCATATTCAAGGCTTCCTGGGCTGGTGGCGGGTTCGTGCCCGCGCGCTCGGCCCTACTGGGGTGTTCGACAATTGGCCGGATTGGCTGCGTGTGTGTGCTTGCCACCTGTGGGTGACCGATCGGAGGCGGCAGGCTGTCCCGAGCGGAGGGTGGTAAATCGCCAGGCGGTAAAACTGTCGTAACGGTAATAAGTGGCGTAGTTCATGTTCTTAATCCTCTGAATGTCTGGTGTGTCGCTAAAAGTGTTGGGGCTGAAAAAACAAAACCCCCGGTCGGGAGGCCGACCGGGGGTTGAGAATTCTCTGGTGGCGACCCGTTTAAAGTGGGCGCCGTGTGGGTATCAGGCGCGCCAGTGGCTAAACCAATACCCAAAATAAAAGCTGACCGGAGCACAACCGTCGTTCACCCGGGCAGCCGCAACCGAGCGCGGGGCGCTGGCGGTACCAAGCTGTAAGAGGGCGTTGAACATGGTCTGTCTCCGATGGATGGGTCGAGCTTACTAGAGGCCGGTACGCAGATTCAATCAGAAAATGCTATCGGCCAACGTCGTCCCTTTCTATCGCTTGAGTACCCCGAAGGATGTGACACACTCTGCGCTTCAATAAAAAACACATCGTCACAAGGACGCACCTGACCCTCGCCGTGGAGCTGGAATGATGGAATGCCAATGGCGTCCGGCAATACCGGATGACCTGGAATTTGCCCGCGAACTGACCCGTAGGGGCATGCTGCGTTACTACATTGAGCATGACCTGTTGTGGCTGGACGAAGCGTTTGACGTGGCCTGGGCCGGGCGGGACAACCGCTTGATCGCATGGGGCGACAAAGTGCTGGGTTATGTCAGCCTGAGCCGTGACGCCAGGGCCTTGTATATCCGTGAATTGCATATCGTCGAAGCGTTTCGTGGGCAGGACGCTGGATCCTGGACGATCGATCAGGTACTGATTCTGGCGCGCCAGGAGCGGCGTCCGGCGTTGCGCCTGACGGTTTTCGAAAACAACCCGGCGCAAGCGTTGTACGAGCGCAAGGGATTGAGGGTAGTGGGCAAGGACGAATGTTTCCTGAGGATGCAGCTGGATATTCCCTGCCTGGATCGCTGCAACACGCTTGCGGCAAGCCTTTCAAGATGAATTGAAACTTTTAATCTGACGCTTTCCGCTAGGTCTGCCAGATGCTTTTTGCTAAGGTGTCTGACAACCCAATAAGACCAAATCGCGAGGTGTCTGCTTGATTAGGGTGCTAGTAGTCGATGACCATGATCTCGTTCGTACAGGCATTACACGAATGCTGGCTGACATCGATGGCCTGCAAGTAGTCGGCCAGGCCGAGTCGGGTGAGGAATCCCTGATCAAGGCGCGCGAGCTGAAACCCGATGTGGTGTTGATGGACGTCAAGATGCCGGGTATCGGCGGTCTTGAAGCCACTCGAAAATTATTGCGCAGTCATCCGGATATCAAGGTCGTCGCGGTGACCGTGTGTGAAGAGGACCCGTTTCCTACGCGGCTGTTGCAGGCCGGTGCGGCAGGTTACCTGACCAAGGGGGCAGGTTTGCCGGAAATGGTCCAGGCCATTCGCCTGGTGTTTGCCGGGCAACGCTACATCAGTCCGCAAATTGCCCAGCAATTGGCGATCAAGTCCTTCCAGCCGACCAACGATTCGCCTTTCGATGCCTTGTCGGAGCGGGAAATCCAGATCGCGCTGATGATCGTCGGCTGCCAGAAAGTACAGATCATTTCCGATAAACTGTGCCTGTCCCCGAAAACCGTGAACACCTACCGTTACCGCATCTTCGAAAAGCTTTCGATCAGCAGTGATGTCGAGTTGACGCTGTTGGCGGTTCGTCATGGCATGGTCGACGCCAGCCTCTGAAAATGAACGACACCTTTGATCCGAGCGCCTTTCTGTCGACCGTTAGCGGGCGCCCCGGTGTGTACCGCATGTTCGACAGCGAAGCGCGGTTGCTCTACGTCGGCAAGGCGAAGAACCTCAAGAATCGCCTGTCGAGCTACTTTCGCAAGACCGGGCTTGCCCCCAAGACCGCCGCGCTGGTAGCGCGTATCGCCCAGGTCGAGACGACGATCACCGCCAACGAAACCGAAGCCTTGCTGCTTGAGCAGACGCTGATCAAGGAATGGCGCCCGCCCTATAACATCCTGCTGCGCGACGATAAATCCTACCCATACGTCTTTCTCTCCGACGGAGAGTTTCCGCGCCTGAGCATTCATCGCGGCGCGAAAAAGGCCAAGGGCAAGTATTTCGGGCCTTATCCGAGTGCTGGCGCGATCCGCGAAAGCCTGAGCCTGCTGCAAAAGACGTTTTTCGTTCGGCAATGCGAAGACAGTTATTACAAGAACCGCACGCGCCCATGCCTGCAATACCAGATCAAACGCTGCAAGGCGCCCTGTGTCGGGCTGGTGGAGCCGCAGGTGTACGCCGAGGATGTCCGCCATTCGGTGATGTTTCTTGAAGGGCGCAGCAATGCACTGACTGACGAGTTGTCCGCCGGGATGGAAGAGGCGGCGATCAATCTCGAATTCGAACGTGCAGCCGAGTTACGGGACCAGATTGCGTTACTGCGCCGGGTCCAGGATCAACAGAGCATGGAGGGCGGGACCGGGGACGTCGATGTGATTGCCGCCTTCGTCAACCCGGGCGGCGCCTGTGTCCACTTGATC
>NZ_JAHBDE010000060.1:0-7042 GCF_019956175.1 Pseudomonas sp. BF-R-30
GTGGTGGCAACAGCGGCAGCGGCCACAGTGGCGACCATGGCAGCAACAGTGGTCATGGCAGTGCCAACAGCGGTTCGAGCCACTCCGGATCGGTCTCGTCCTCAGGACGTAGCGGCACCCATGATGAACCTGGGGACGACCATGGCGTTCATGCCAATGGCGAGCCCGGCGATGACCGTGGTGTCCATGCCAATGGCGAGCCCGGTGATGACCGCGGTGTCCATGCCGAGCCCGGTGATGACAAAAGGAGCTGATTCCCACTGATTCCCACACAACACAAAACCCTGTGGGAGCGAGCTTGCTCGCGATGGCGGAGTGTCAGACGACTTCAATGTTGGATGACACGACGCCATCGCGAGCAAGCTCGCTCCCACAGGTTCGTTTGAGTCGGGCGCTGCGCATTTCTACAAGCCACCTTCAACCCGATCCAGCCGTTCGCGCAAGAACTCAACCAGCGCCTGCACCGGCCGCGAACTTTGCCGGTGTTGCGGATAGACCGCCGACAACGTCAGCGGCTCCAGCCGAAAATCCTCCAGCACTTCCACCAGCCGTCCATCCTTCAACGCCGAGCCGACAATGAACGTCGGCAAATACGTGACCCCCAGCCCGGCAATCGCCGCGTCCTTGAGCAATTCACCGTTGTTGACCCGCATCCGCCCGCTGACATTGACGCTCAATGGCTTGCCCTGCCCTGCAAACCGCCATTGCACCTGTCGACCATGGCCGTACGGAAGGCAGTCGTGACCGTGCAAATCTTCAGGCTTGAGCGGTGTGCCGCGTTCGGTCAGGTACGCCGGGCTTGCGCAGTACACCCGCTCAATGGAGGCAATGCGTCGGGCGATCAGTGTCGAGTCTTCCAGTGTGCCGATGCGCAGCGCCAGGTCGTAGCCCTCACCGAGCAAATCCACGGGACGATCGCTCAAATCCATCTCCACCGTCACGTCGCGATAGCGCTGCAAAAACACCGGCAACAGGCAGCCCAGATGCGCCAGCGCGAACGACAGCGGCGCACTCACACGAATGGTCCCCCGTGGCTCGGTGGTCTGGCCGGCGATGCCCTGCTCCACTTGTTCGACTTCGCTGAGCAGGCGCAAGGCTGACTCGTAATAGCTCTGCCCCAGCGGCGTGACATCCAGGCGCCGGGTCGAACGATTGAGCAAGCGCACGCCCAGGCGCTCTTCGAGTTGCATCAAGCGGCGGCTGACAAACTGCTTGGACAGCCCCAGTTGATCGGCGGCCGCCGTGAAGCTGCCGGAGTCCATGACCTGGCAAAAAATACGCATATCTTCGAATGGGTTCATTGTCACTTCCCGGTTGACAGTCAAACACTTTATAGCCGCTTGTTCCCTTTCAGGCACACCATTAATCTTCGTTCACCGCACTGAAATCACCTTCCCCGAAGGATCTGCGATCTGTTTGCCGCAAGCATTTAAATGGAGTTTCCCCATGTCCTTGCTCCTTGAGCATTTGCTTTCCCTGAGTGCACTGCTATTGGTAATCGACGCCCTGCTGTGGCACCTCGCGCCGTTCAAGCATCGCGTCAGCCGGGTCGGTGTGCGCCTGGCGCTGTTTGTGCTGTTCAGCGCGGTGCTCATCAACGCCGGCGTCAGCCCGTTGCAGGCGCCGTTGTTTGCCGATGATCGCGTGGCACAACTGGGGGCCACGGCACTGGGGATTCTCTGGTGGCTGTACGTCGCGCGGGTGCTGACCGAAGTGATCGGCCTGGCCCTGATGCGGCGCATCGGCCATAGCGGCCGGCTGTTGCAGGATGTCATCGGTGCACTGGTGTTCCTGATTGCCGTGGTGGCCGCCGCCGGCTACGTGCTGGAGCTGCCGGTGAAAGGTTTGCTGGCGACCTCCGGCGTCGTCGCCATCGTGGTGGGTCTGGCATTGCAGAGCACCTTGAGCGACGTGTTCTCCGGCATCGTGCTCAATACCACCAAGCCGTATCAGGTCGATGACCGGGTTTCCATCGACGGTATTGAAGGCAAGGTACTGGACATCGACTGGCGTGCCACCCACCTGCTGACCAGCGCCGGCAGCACCGCTGTGGTGCCGAACTCGGTGGCGGCCAAGGCAAAGATCGTCAATCTCAGCCGCCCGTTCAATATGCACGGCGTGTCGATCAGCATTCAGGTGCCCAACCACATCCGCCCGCGCCGGGTACTCGATGCCCTGGACCGCACCCTTCAGGGCAGTAGCAGCCTGCTGCTCGATCCGGCGCCGAAAGCCGTGCTCAAGGAGGCCGGCGAAACCATGTCCGAATACGTGGCCAGCGGCTTCATCGCCGAATTGGGCAAAAAGGGTGAAGTACGCAATCAACTGTTCGACCTGGCCCATCGGCACCTTGAAGCGGCGGGCATTTCCCGGCAACCCGATGGCGTGATCGAGCCGTCGACCCGCGCACGGGCCTTGCTCGATGAAGTGAAAATATTCCGCTCCCTGAGCGCCGAGGAACGGGATCACCTGGCCCAGAACATGGTGGCGCAGCAATACGCGGCCGGTGAGGTGGTGCTGGATCTGGATGAAGTACCGGACAGCCTGTTCGTCATCGCCACCGGCGTGGTCAGCGCCACCGTCCCCAACGGCAGCACGCAGATCGAAGCCGGGCGCATGGGGCCGAGTGAAGTCATGGGCGAACAAAGCATCCTCGCCGACACGCCGTCCCAGGCACGGTTCACCGCCATGACCTCAAGCATCATCTACCGCCTCGACAAATCACTGACCCGCAACTGCATGGCGCAACGACGGGAAGTCGACCGGGCGTTGAACAAGCTGCAGGCAGTGCGCCAGCAGAACAGCCGGATGGCGTTGATGGCCAAACCGGTAGCGGTCAGGAAAGGTGGGTTTTTGAGTTGGTTGCAGAGTCGCTGATCCAAGGTTCACACAAAACCTTGTGGGAGCGGGCTTGCTCGCGAAAGCGGTGTGTCAGGCAACATTGCTGTGACTGATGCTCCGTCTTCGCGAGCAAGCCCGCTCCCACAGGTTTTGCGATTATTGGGCAGTAAATTTGGTGTAGCTGTTGATCAGGTTGCGATAGTTCGGCAGGCGTTCGGACAGCAGGTTAGCCAGGCCTTCCATGTCGTTGCGCCAGTCGCCTTGCAACTCGCAGGCCACGGAGAACCAGTTCAGCAGTTGTGCACCGGCGGCCGACATGCGCGCCCAGGCCGCTTGTTGCACGGTGGTGTTGAAGGTGCCGGAAGCGTCGGTCACCACAAACACCTCAAAGCCTTCGGCAATGGCTGACAATGTCGGGAACGCCACGCACACGTCGGTCACCACACCGGCAATGATCAGTTGCTTGCGACCGGTGGCCTTGATCGCCTTGACGAAGTCTTCGTTGTCCCAGGCGTTGATCTGGCCCGGGCGTGCAATGAACGGCGCGTCCGGGAACTGCGCCTTGAGCTCCGGCACGATCGGACCGTTCGGACCGCTGTCGAAACTGGTGGTGAGGATGGTCGGCAGTTTGAAGAACTTGGCGATGTCGCCCAGCGCCAGCACGTTGTTCTTGAACTCGTTGGGCGAGAAATCCTGTACCAGCGAGATCAGACCGGTCTGGTGGTCGACCAGCAATACCACAGCATCGTCTTTGTTCAGGCGTTTGTAGGGAACGTTGCTCATTGGAAACTCCTTGGTGGATGGTTGTTGCAGTCAGCGCCGACCTGTTGGGCCGGCGCTTTTTTAAAAGAGTCAGAAGGCAAAACACGAGCAGCCAAAGGCGCCCCAGAAACCGGCGAAATCGCTGACCGGCGCGTTCGACAGACGCGCCCGTTCATGACTGTGGGAATGCACCGCGCACGGGCCGCTGCAATGGTGAACCTGGGCCTGCATCGGCGAAGTCGGGCGCCAGTGGCCCGGCACCTTCACCACCGGCGACCAGTCCGGCAGCACCGGCACGCTGGCCGGCCCGAGCTTCTCGAAGTCACCGGCGCCGTACACCACCTTGCCGCCGACCACGGTCAATACCGACTCGATCCACTTGATCGCCTCTTCATCGACGCTGAAAAAATCTGCACTGAGGGCCGCGACGTCAGCCAGTTGCCCGACCTTGATCTGGCCCTTCTTGCCTTGCTCCGAGGAGAACCAGGCGCTGCCGTGGGTGAACAGTTCCAGCGCCGTCAGGCGTGAAAGGCCTTCGGCGTGCAATTCCATACCTCCGACGGTGCGACCGCTGACCATCCAGTACAGCGAGGTCCACGGGTTGTAGCTCGACACCCGCGTGGCGTCGGTACCGGCACCCACCGGTACGCCTTCGGCCAGCATGCGTTTGATCGGTGGCGTGGCTTCGGCCGCTTTCGCGCCGTAACGCTCGACGAAATATTCACCCTGGAACGCCATGCGATCCTGAATCGCGATGCCGCCGCCCAGCGCCCGCACCCGCTCGATGTTCTGCGGGGTGATGGTTTCGGCGTGGTCGAAAAACCACGGCAAGCCGTTGAACGGAATGTCGCGATTAACCTTCTCGAACACATCGAGCATGCGGCTGATGGATTCGTTGTAGGTGGCGTGCAAACGGAACGGCCAGCGTTGCTCGACCAGATGGCGCACCACCGGCTCCAGTTCGGCTTCCATGGTTTGCGGCAGGTCCGGGCGCGGTTCGAGGAAGTCTTCGAAGTCCGCCGCCGAAAACACCAGCATTTCCCCGGCGCCGTTGTGCCGCAGGAAATCGTCGCCCTGGTGCAGCTTCACGCTGCCGGTCCAGTTCTTGAAGTCGGTCAACTCTTCCTTGGGCTTCTGGGTGAACAGGTTGTAGGCGATGCGCACGGTCAGTTGCTCGTCCTTCGCCAACTGCTCGATCACCTGGTAATCGTCCGGGTAATTCTGGAAACCGCCGCCGGCATCGATGGCACTGGTCAGGCCCAGGCGATTGAGTTCGCGCATGAACTGACGGGTCGAGTTGACCTGATACTCCAACGGCAGCTTCGGCCCCTTGGCCAGGGTCGAGTACAGAATCATCGCATTGGGCCGCGCCACCAGCATGCCGGTCGGCTCGCCATTGGCGTCACGCACGATCTCGCCACCCGGCGGGTTCGGCGTGTCGCGGGTGTACCCGGCGACGCGTAACGCGGCGCGGTTGAGCAAGGCGCGGTCGTACAGGTGCAGCACGAAAACCGGCGTGTCTGGCGCCGCCTGATTGAGCTCCGCCAGAGTCGGCATACGCTTTTCAGCGAACTGGAACTCGTTCCAGCCACCGACCACCCGCACCCACTGCGGGGTCGGCGTGCGGTCGGCCTGCTCTTTGAGCATGCGTAAGGCATCGGCCAGTGACGGCACACCTTCCCAACGCAGTTCCAGGTTGTAGTTCAAGCCGCCACGGATCAAGTGCAAGTGTGAGTCGTTGAGCCCGGGGATCACGCAACGCCCCTTGAGGTCGATCACCTGGGTGTTCGAGCCCCGCAGGGCCATGGCTTCGGCATCGTTGCCGACTACGACAAAACGCCCGTCGCTGATCGCCACGGCGCTGGCGAGCGGTTTTTCGCGGTCAACGGTATGGAATTGACCATTGAACAGAATCAGATCGGCGTTCATCACGGTTCCTCGTGCAATGTGGCGGGAGACAGCCAGGGCGCGAACAGACGCGTCGCCATGGGCATGAAGATGTAAACCACCGACAGCACGATGGTCAGGGTGATCAGGAACGTGGCCACCACATAGTTGGAGAGCAAGGCGTTGAGCCGCAACAACGGCCCCCAAAGCAGCGGCACCAGCAAGGTGTGCGGCAGGATCACCAGCAGCGTCACCACGGCCTGCTTCCAGCGCGGCGGTGGCGTACTGGCCTCGGCCTGGGGCGAGAACCAGAACTCGTTGACCGGATTGATTTCGGTCTGGTCGCCATCGGCCAGCATCGGCGCGGCTTCATCGACCAGTTCCTGGCGTTGCGGTGAATCGAGCCAGCGCTGCATCGCCTCGGTCGAACAAAAGCGCAGCACGCAGGTGTAGGTGTCGAGGCCGGCATTCTTGCCACGCACCACATCCACGCCCAAGTGCCCGACGTTCTGCGCGGCCACCTTGACGATGTTGCGCAGCCAGGCGGCATAAGGCACTTCGAAACCGGCCTTGACCCGGTGCTTGACGATCAGGGTCACCACCTCATCAGGCCCCGGACTTGCCGGCTCACGGCGATTGGATTCAGACATAACGCAAGGCTCCGGCGAAACGGACATTGAGTGCCAGGCGTCCCGGCCCGGCGATGAAAATGCTGGTGAACACGATCAGCAACAGCCAGCCGAACTGGCCTTCGAAGAGTGTCCACTGCGGATGCACGATCAACATCGACACCCACAGCAAAAACAGAATAGGCAAACACGCCAGACGCGCCAGCAACCCGGCGACGATCAGCAGCGGGCACACGACCTCGGCGAAAATCGCCAGCATCAGCGTCAGATTCGTGCCCAGGTGGAAAGGGTCTTCGATGTTTTGCAGCTCGGCACTGTAGTGAAGCAACTTGGGCAAGCCATGTACCCACAACAGGAACAACCCGCCGCTGACCCGCAGGAACAGCAGCCCCCAGTCTTGCGCCCGATCATCACTTCGCGAAGTGTCCATGGCCTACCCGCACAAATGAAAAACCACCGGCGTCGATGCGCCGGGACAGGATTCGATAGTGCCGGGGCGGTGGAAGGAAAAATTGAATGTACGTGCTCTGTTTGCGTGAAGACCGAGATCGACCAAACGACATGGAACCCTGTGGGAGCGAGCTCGCTCGCGAAAAACGTCTGGACAACACGATCAATCAGGCAGCACGCGTTATCGTTGACGTCCATCGCGAGCAAGCTCGCTCCTACAGGGTTACTCGTTGCTTGCTGCTACTGGACTAGTCTTGCGGGTCGAGATTATCCAGCGCCCGGTTCACCGCCAGCTCACCCAACATGATGATCTGCGCAATCCCCAGCAGCGCATTGCGATGAGGGCTTTGCAGAAATCCAGCAAGATCGCTGGCCATGATGCTGGCCGAGGCGAGGGATTCGCAGGCGTGGGCCAAGAGGGTTTCGGTGTTGATGTCGGGGGCGATGAGAAACATCGTGCTGGGATTGTGTGGTGG
>NZ_JAHBDE010000061.1:0-4532 GCF_019956175.1 Pseudomonas sp. BF-R-30
CAGCTTCTTGATGGTTTCCGGGGTTGCAGCAACCCGTGTTTCACCGGTCTGGGTTTCGAGAGGAACACCAATGTGCACGTCAAATCTCCTGCGTGATCTTATTGAGTAAACCCATGCACTACGGATGGTGCGGCTGGGGCGGCCGATCAGCACGATCCCGCCAAATCAGGGCGGGGCGCGGCATTTTGCAGGCGAACTTTGTGCCCTTCAAGGGATTATGACGGGTGACGGAAAATTAACTACAAGTCACCCCGTGACCGAATGTCGCAACCAACCGGCTCAATCCCTTGCAGACCGTGCTTTTCAAGGATTCTGGCCGAAATTGAAGAATTTACACATCGGCCGTATGAATGATGCGGCATTGCCTCGAAATAGTGGCGCAAAGCCGCGTCATCAGGCGCTTGTGGGACGTTTGTACGACTTGTCGATACAGTTTGCTGCTATGCGACAAATACGTATATCTGTAGGGCTTTTATTTTACTGACTACGGGGTCAAGTAACCTTGTAGAGCCTTTATCCCTCTAGGCTGTAGCTGTACGCCTGATTTACCAACCAGTCGCGAAATGCCCTTAAAGACGCGGATTCGACCTTTCGCTCAGGAATCATCAGGTAGTAAGCCTTGATACTGGACAGTGCTTGGGGGTTGGCGATCACCAGGCGTTTCTCTTTCAGCTCCCTTTGAATCAGGAACGGCGGAATCAGGGCAATGCCCATGTCGTGCATGGCTGCCTGGGCGAGCATGGAGAATAGCTCGTAGCGGGGGCCCGTCATGTCTCGCGGGACATTGAGGTGTTGGGAGTCGAACCATTGGCGCCAGGCATAGGGGCGAGTGGTTTGTTGCAGAAGAGGCAAGTCGGCGATTTCCCCGGGCGTCAGACTGGTCTTGTTTCCGAGCAGGTTGGGGCTGCAAACGGGCATCGGATTTTCACCCATCAGCCTGTGGGATTCCGTACCCGACCAATCCGCGTCGCCGAAGTAGATGGCGGCATCAAAATCCGTGTCGGCGAACAGGAACGGCCGCGTGCGGTTGGTCAGGTTGACCGTCACTTCCGGGTGTTTCTGCTGGAAATCCTTGAGTCGCGGCAGCAGCCATTGGGTGCCGAAGGTCGGAACTACGGCCAGTTCGATCACGTTGGTGCCCTGCTGGCCCATCACGGACAAGGTGTCGCGCTCAACGGCATCGAGCTGAGTGGCCACCCGACGGCTGTAGGAGAGTCCGGCTTCCGTCAGCTTGACCCCGCGCCGCGAGCGTCGGAACAGTTCCACACTGAGGAACTCTTCAAGGCTGGCAATCTGTCGGCAAATCGCTCCCTGGGTCAGCGAAAGCTCCTGGGCGGCCTTGGTGAAGCTCTCGTGGCGCGCCGCGGCCTCGAAGCTGATCAGGGCGGTGGTGCTGGGTATCTTTCTGCGCATGTACGTCAACCTCACTAATACATCGCATAAAAGCTCTTTTGCGACGTTTCGGAGTGAGAAATTAGCACAACAGTATGCAAAATCCTCGTTTGCCGTCGCGCCGATCCGGGCCTAGGATCAGCCTACGTTATTTGACCCGATTCGAGAGGACACACTCATGGGCGGTAAAGCTAGCTTCAACTGGATCGATCCCCTGCTGCTGGATCAACAGCTCACTGAAGAAGAACGAATGATTCGCGACACGGCTGCGCAATTCGCTCAGCAAAGCCTTGCGCCGCGCATCCTCGAAGCTTTCCGTCATGAGAAGACCGATCCAGCGATCTTTCGCGAAATGGGCGAGGTTGGCCTGTTGGGCGCAACCATCCCCGAGCAATACGGTGGCAGCGGCCTGAACTATGTCAGCTATGGCCTGATCGCCCGTGAAGTCGAGCGCATCGACTCCGGCTATCGCTCGATGATGAGCGTGCAGTCCTCGCTGGTGATGGTGCCAATCAATGAATTCGGTACCGAAGCGCAAAAGCAGAAGTACCTGCCGAAACTGGCGTCGGGCGAGTGGATCGGCTGCTTCGGCCTGACCGAGCCTAACCACGGCTCCGACCCGGGCGCGATGATCAGTCGTGCGCGCAAAGTGGAAGGCGGCTACAGCCTTACCGGCAGCAAGATGTGGATCACCAACAGCCCGATCGCCGATGTGTTCGTGGTCTGGGCCAAGGACGATGCCGGTGACATTCGCGGCTTCGTACTGGAGAAAGGCTGGAAAGGTCTGAGCGCTCCGGCGATTCACGGCAAGGTGGGCCTGCGGGCATCGATCACCGGTGAAATCGTGATGGACAACGTGTTCGTTCCGGAAGAGAACATCTTCCCGGACGTCCGTGGTCTGAAAGGTCCTTTCACTTGCCTCAACTCGGCACGTTACGGCATCTCCTGGGGTGCGCTGGGTGCAGCCGAGTTCTGCTGGCACACCGCTCGCCAGTACACCCTGGATCGTCAACAGTTCGGTCGCCCACTGGCCGCTACCCAGTTGATCCAGAAGAAGCTGGCCGACATGCAGACTGAAATCACTATGGCGCTGCAAGGCTGCCTGCGTCTGGGTCGTATGAAGGACGAAGGTACCGCGGCGGTCGAAATTACCTCGATGATGAAGCGCAACTCTTGCGGCAAGTCCCTGGACATCGCGCGCATGGCTCGCGATATGTTGGGCGGCAACGGCATCTCCGATGAATTCGGTGTGGCGCGTCACCTGGTCAACCTGGAAGTGGTGAACACCTATGAAGGTACTCACGACGTCCATGCACTGATCCTCGGTCGTGCGCAAACCGGCCTCCAGGCGTTCTATTAAGGAGAACGTCCATGGGCGCGCTATCGCATCTACGGGTACTGGATTTATCGCGGGTGCTGGCCGGGCCTTGGGCCGGGCAGATCCTGGCCGACCTTGGCGCTGAAGTGATCAAGGTCGAGCGTCCGGGTAACGGCGATGACACGCGCGCCTGGGGGCCGCCGTTCCTTAAAGACGCTTATGGCGAGAATACCAGCGAGGCTGCTTATTACTTGTCGGCCAATCGCAACAAGCAATCTGTCACCATCGACTTCACTCACCCTGAAGGGCAGAAGCTGGTGCGTGAACTGGCGGCCAAGTCGGACATCCTGATCGAGAACTTCAAGGTCGGCGGTCTGGCGGCTTATGGCCTGGACTATGAAACGCTGAAGACGATCAATCCGGATCTGATCTATTGCTCGATCACCGGGTTCGGCCAGACCGGTCCTTACGCCAAGCGTGCGGGTTATGACTTCATGATCCAGGGGCTCGGTGGCCTTATGAGTCTGACGGGGCGACCTGAGGGCGAAGAGGGTGCGGGGCCGGTGAAGGTTGGCGTGGCGCTGACGGACATCCTCACCGGGCTGTATTCGACTGTCGCGATCCTGGCTGCGCTTGCGCATCGGGATCACGACGGCGGTGGTCAGCATATCGATATGGCACTGTTGGACGTACAGGTGGCTTGTCTGGCCAATCAGGCAATGAACTACCTGACGACAGGCAACGCGCCTAAGCGCTTGGGTAATGCTCACCCGAACATCGTGCCTTATCAGGATTTTCCTACGGCGGATGGCGATTTCATCCTTACCGTCGGGAACGATGGTCAGTTCCGCAAGTTTGCGGAAGTGGCCGGGCAGCCGCAGTGGGCGGACGATCCGCGTTTTGCCACTAACAAGCTGCGGGTGGCAAACAGGGCAATACTGATTCCGCTGATCCGCCAGGCGACGGTGTTCAAGACTACCGCTGAATGGGTGGCGCAACTGGAACAGGCTGGCGTGCCATGCGGGCCTATCAATGACGTGGCCCAGATGTTTGCCGATCCTCAGGTCAAGGCGCGTGGGTTGGCTATCGAACTGCCGCATGCGCTGGCCGGGATGGTGCCTCAGGTGGCGAGCCCGATTCGATTGTCGGAGACGCCGGTTGAGTATCGTTTTGCACCTCCTCTGCTGGGTGAGCACACGCTTGAAGTTTTGCAGCGTGTGTTGGGTCTGGATGCCGGAGCGGTGTCCGCATTCAAGGCTTCTGGCGTTCTCTGATAGGTCTCTTCTATATAGAGGGAGTTTCGGCTCCTCTATATAGGCACCCTTTGGGGTGTTTTGCTGCTTTCCGCAGCTTATTGATAGAAAACCTAAATCAGTGCTTGACGGCAGATTCCAGGTGTCTATAATTCGCCCCACTTCCGGCGCAGTCGAAACGGAAAACTCCTTGGTAAACAAAGAGTTACGCAGTTTTCGGCAGCAGGTTGCTTCAGTTCATCGAAGCACAAAGGGAGTTGAAAAAGAGGTGTTGACAGCAGCGTGTAACGCTGTAGAATTCGCCTCCCGCTGATGAGAGATCTGAAGCGCAAGTGGTTGAAGTTACAAAGGAAACTTTGAAAGCTTCTGAAAATAATCACTTGACAGTAAATGAGGCTGCTGTAGAATGCGCGCCTCGGTTGAGACGAAAGATCTTAGCCAACCGCTCTTTAACAACTGAATCAAGCAATTCGTGTGGGTGCTTGTGGAGTCAGACTGCTAGTCAACAGATTATCAGCATCACAAGTTACTCCGCGAGAAATCAAAGATGTAACCAACGATTGCTGAGC
>NZ_JAHBDE010000062.1:0-4040 GCF_019956175.1 Pseudomonas sp. BF-R-30
ACTGTGTTTGCCAATGTCGATACCGAGAAGCGTCATCGTGTTCATGAGAGATCCTCCGCCGAAAACGAGAAAAGCCCTGCAAGCGTAAACCTGCAGGGCTTCTCGGTCAGGCTGACCATCTCATTAAACCCGGCCGAAGCCGGGTTTTTCTTTAACCGATCACTGCATCCACGGTGGAGGCGGTTCTTCGGTCTTGCCCGGCGGCGCATCGTCCGCCGCGCGTACGGCTTGCCTGCGCTCTTCATCCAGGCGCGCGGCCTCGATCTCGCGCATGATTCCGCCCACGTCAGCCAGCTCTTCCGTGTCGGCGAACTCGCCGGTCAGGACACTGGCCGGGTGCAAGGTGCCAGCCTCGTACAAGGCCCACATTTCCTTGGCGTATTTGGTCTTCTTCAACTCCGGTGCAAACCGCCCGAAGTAGGACGCCATGTTGCCCACGTCCCGCTCCAGCATGCTGAACGCGTGGTTGTTGCCAGCCGCATCCACCGCTTGCGGCAGGTCGATAATCACCGGGCCGGTCGGCGTCAGCAGCACGTTGAACTCCGACAGGTCGCCGTGCACCAGACCGGTACACAACATCAGCACGATCTGCGAAATCAGGAACGCGTGATACTCGCGCGCCTGGTCCGGTTCCAGCACCACATCGTTCAGGCGCGGCGCGGCATCGCCGTACTCGTCGGCCACCAGCTCCATGAGCAGCACGCCTTCGAGGAAGTCGAACGGCTTGGGCACCCGCACACCGGCACTGGCCAGACGGAACAGCGCCGCCACTTCGGCGTTCTGCCAGGCGTCCTCGGTTTCCTTGCGGCCAAACTTGGAGCCCTTGGCCATCGCACGGGCCTGACGGCTGTTGCGCACCTTGCGGCCTTCCTGGTACTCGGCCGCCTGACGGAAACTGCGTTTATTCGCCTCCTTGTAAACCTTCGCGCAACGCAACTCGTTGCCGCAGCGCACCACATAAACAGCTGCTTCTTTACCACTCATGAGTGGGCGCAGCACCTCGTCGACCAGACCGTCCTCGATCAGGGGTTCAATGCGTTTTGGAGTCTTCATCAGCTTTTATTGTGGGTCCTTTATTACCAAACACGCGAAAGTCATTCGTTATACGGCAATCCACTCACGGGGGGGAGGGGTTGCCGACTTATGAACATTGCAGATGCACACAATGTACCGTTCTCATCAGGTAAAACCGACGACCGCCATGGTCGTTCCAGATCATAGCCGAGCCTGCCTCACTTGTTGTGCAGAGGCATTGAGGGCAATTGCGACAGAAGCTGACACCACAGTTCATACCTTCCGTAGGATTTTTCCCAACAGGCCTCAATTTCCTCCGATAACAGCCGAAGTCCTAAGTGACAAAGTGATTTGTCCGACAATCGCTCCCCCAATAATAGCGATGCCGCACTCAAGGACCCGGGTTGACCAAGAACGTTTACGGCTGCCAATAAAACCGCGAGTCATCTGCACTGCGTGGGCCTACAAGAAAATCTGGAGCGCGGATGAACATCAAACAGAAGTTGACCTGGGCGTTTGCAATCATCGCCTGCCTGCCCGTGGTGCTGGTCGCCACCCTCGTTGTGCTGAACCTGCGCAGTGATGCCAGGGACGAATTCGTCGACGGCAGTGCCCGCGAGATTCGTCAGGTCAGCAATGCCATGCAATTGTTCTTTGACGGCATCAGCCAGAACGTCGATTACCTGGCCAAGCAGCCGCTGATCCGAAACTCCGACGACAGCCTCAAGACTTACATGGCCGCCAACGCCGAAAGCGTCCCTCAGGGGGAGGCTGACAAAAAAGTCTTCGCCCTGCTCCAGGATCTGGGCAACAGCCACCCGGCCTACGCCTATGCCATCCTCGGCACGGCGGCGGGCGGCTATGTGTCGTGGCCGGATGATCCTAAGCTGAATAACTACGACCCGCGCCAGCGCCCCTGGTACAAGGCCGCCCAGGCCAAACCGGGCAAGCCGTTTCGCACCGAGGCCTACTACTGGGCCCAGGATGACGCGACCTATGTCAGCACCGTGCGCACCATCGACAACAAGCTGGGCACCAACGGCGGCGTGGTCAGCATCGACGTGACGCTCAAGCAGCTCACCGAAATCGTCAAACAGATCAAGCTCGGTGAAACCGGCTACCTGATGCTGCTGGAAAACACCGGCATGGTCCTGGTGGACCCGAAACAACCGGAACACAACTTCAAACCGCTGAGCACCCTTGGCGACGGCTACGCGCAACTGGCCAAGGCCGGCAAGGGCCTGGTGGAAGTGGAGCTGAACGGCGAGCACTACATGGCCAACGTCTGGCCGTCTGAACAACTGGGCTGGACCTTCATCGGCCTGATCAAACAGGACGACGTGATGAGCTCCGCGACCCAGTTGACCTGGTTGATCGCCATCATCGCCGCCGCCCTGGCCGTCATCTTCGCCATCGTCGGCGCCAGTTTTGCCAGCCTCATCGTGCGCCCGATCCGCAGCGTGGCCAGCGGCCTGGAAGGCATCGCCCAGGGCGAAGGCGACCTGACCCAGAACCTGCAAATCCGTGGCAACGATGAAACCGCGCAACTGGCCAACTGGTTCAACCAGTTCCTGACTGCGATTCGCAACCTGATCCAGAACATCGGTGGCGCGGCGGGCAAAATCCTCGCCACGTCCAAGAGTTCGACCCAGGTCTCCAGCGACATGGCCGAAGCCGCCGGACGCCAGCGTGAAGCGGTGGACATGGTCTCCACGGCGTTCCACGAAATGGTCGCCACCGCCAACGAAGTCGCGCGCTCTTGCAGCCAGGCGGCGGAGTCTGCCGACAGTGGCCAGCGCCAGGCGCGCGAAGGTCAGCAACAGATCGATGCGGCGGTGAACAGCGTGGATCGCCTGAGCCAGGAAATCGAACAGTCGGCCCAGTCGATGCAACAGCTCGAACGCGACAGCAACGACATCCAGTCGATCCTGGGGACCATCCGCTCGATCGCTGAACAGACCAACCTGCTGGCGCTGAACGCCGCGATCGAAGCGGCCCGGGCCGGTGAACAGGGACGCGGCTTTGCCGTGGTGGCTGACGAAGTGCGGGCCCTGGCCAAGCGCACGGCCGACTCCACGGCGGAAATCGACGGGCTGCTGGGCAACCTGGCCAAACGCACCAGCCAGGTGACCCAACAGATGCACGCCAGCCTGGAAGTGTCCCAGCAATCGGTGACGCGCATCGGCGAAGCGCGCAACAGCTTCGGGCAGATCCGCGAATCGGTGGACGTGATCCGCGACATGAACACCCAAATCGCCACGGCGGCGGAACAACAGCATCAGGTGGCTGAAGACATCAACCGGCACATCAGCCAGATCCATGGCGATGCGCAGTTGGTGGCGGAACTGGCCAACTCGGCCCGCCTGGACTCCCAGAGCCTGGCCGGGTTGTCCAATGAACTGGACGGGTTGGTGCGCAGGTTCCGTACCTGATCAACCGGCACACCCCATAACCCTGTGGGAGCGAGCTTGCTCGCGAAAGCGGTATGGCAGTCAACATTGATCTTGACGCTGATGGCCCCATCGCGAGCAAGCTCGCTCCCACAAGGTTTCGGTGTCGCTCACATAATCTGAGCCAGGCACAAAATCTGTGGGAGCGGGCTTGCTCGCGAAAGCGGTATGGCAGTCAACATGGATGTCGAAGCTGATGGCCCCATCGCGAGCAAGCTCGCTCCCACAAGGTTTCGGTGTCGTTCACATAATCTGAGCCAGGCACAAAACCTATGGGAGCGGGCTTGCTCGCGAAAGCGGTATGGCAGTCAACATGGATGTTGAAGCTGATGGCCCCATCGCGAGCAAGCTCGCTCCCACAAGGTTTCGGTGTCGCTCACATAATCTGAGCCAGGCACAAAATCTGTGGGAGCGGGCTTGCTCGCGAAAGCGGTATGGCAGTCAACATTGATGTTGAAGCTGATGGCCCCATCGCGAGCAAGCTCGCTCCCACAAGGTTTCGGTGTCGCTCACATAATCTGAGCCAGGCACAAAATCTGTGGGAGCGGGCTTGCTCGCGAAAGCGGTATGGCAGTC
>NZ_JAHBDE010000063.1:0-3962 GCF_019956175.1 Pseudomonas sp. BF-R-30
CGAAAGCGGTGGGTCAGACAACATTGATGGTGACTGATCCACCGCTTTCGCGAGCAAGCCCGCTCACACAGGGATTTGTGCCACACCTCTAATTTCTGCCAATACCTATAACAAGAAACCGGAGAACCACCATGTCGTTAAGCGTGTTCGACCTGTTCAAGATTGGCATCGGCCCCTCCAGTTCCCACACCGTCGGCCCGATGCGTGCCGCTGCGCGCTTCGCCGAAGGTTTGCGCCGCGAAAACCTGCTTGAAGCCACCGCCTGCGTCAAAGTCGAGCTGTATGGTTCGCTCGGTGCCACCGGCAAGGGCCACGGCAGTGACAAGGCTGTGCTGCTCGGCCTGGAAGGCGAACACCCGGACACCGTGGATACAGAGACCGTCGCCGCGCGCCTGCAAGAGATTCGCGGCAACGGCCGCTTGAACCTGCTCGGCGAACACAGCATTGCGTTCAACGAGAAAGAACACCTGGCGATGATTCGCAAACCGTTGGCCTATCACCCCAACGGCATGATTTTCCGCGCCTTCGACGCCGCGGGCCTGCAGATCCGCAGCCGCGAGTACTACTCAGTCGGCGGCGGTTTTGTGGTCGATGAAGACGCCGCCGGCGCCGACCGCATCGTCGAAGACGCCACCCCCCTGACCTTTCCGTTCAAAAGCGCCAAGGATCTTCTCGGTCATTGCGTCAAATACGGGCTGTCCATCAGCCAAGTGATGTTGACCAACGAAAGCGCCTGGCGTCCGGAAGCGGAAACCCGCGCCGGCCTGCTTAAAATCTGGCAAGTGATGCAGGACTGCGTCGCCGCCGGATGCCGCAATGAAGGCATCCTGCCCGGTGGGCTGAAGGTCAAGCGCCGGGCCGCCGCACTGCATCGGCAATTGTGCAAGAACCCGGAATCGTCGTTGCGCGATCCCCTGTCGGTGCTGGACTGGGTCAACCTCTACGCGCTGGCGGTCAACGAAGAAAACGCCAATGGCGGGCGCGTGGTCACGGCACCGACCAACGGCGCGGCCGGGATCATTCCGGCGGTGCTGCATTACTACATGCGCTTCATCCCCGGCGCGAATGACGACGGCGTGGTGCGCTTTCTGCTCACTGCCGCAGCCATCGGCATTCTGTACAAGGAAAACGCCTCGATTTCCGGCGCCGAGGTCGGCTGTCAGGGTGAAGTCGGCGTCGCCTGCTCGATGGCCGCCGGTGCCTTGTGCGAAGTACTCGGCGGCAGCGTGCAGCAAGTGGAAAACGCCGCGGAAATCGGCATGGAACACAACCTCGGACTGACCTGCGACCCGATTGGCGGGCTGGTGCAAGTGCCTTGCATCGAGCGCAACGCCATGGGCTCGGTCAAGGCCATCAATGCGGTGCGCATGGCGCTGCGCGGCGATGGACAACACTTCGTCTCCCTCGACAAGGTCATCCGCACCATGCGCCAGACCGGCGCCGACATGAAAAGCAAATACAAGGAAACCGCCCGTGGCGGTTTGGCGGTCAACATTATCGAGTGCTGATGCGCGCTCATCTGCACCCTTTTTCAGGAGCTGAATATGTCCACCGAACAACTGTTGAAAACTCCGTTGCACGCACTGCACATCGAACTCGGCGCCCGCATGGTGCCCTTCGCCGGCTACGACATGCCCGTGCAGTACCCGCTGGGCGTGATGAAAGAACACCAGCACACCCGCGACCAGGCGGGGTTGTTCGATGTCTCGCACATGGGCCAGATTCGCCTGACCGGCGCCAATGCCGCCAAGGCCCTGGAAACCCTGGTGCCTGTGGACATCATCGACCTGCCAGTGGGCATGCAACGCTACGCGATGTTCACCAATGCGACGGGCGGCATCCTCGATGACCTGATGGTCGCCAACCTGGGTAATGACGAACTGTTCCTGGTGGTCAACGCCGCCTGCAAGGACCAGGACCTGGCACACCTGCGCAAGCACATTGGCGACCAGTGCACGATCGAACCGCTGTTCGAAGAGCGCGCCCTGCTCGCCCTGCAAGGCCCGGCTGCAGTGACCGTGCTTGCACGTCTGGCCCCTGAAGTGGCGAAGATGACCTTCATGCAGTTCGCCCGCGTGAAGCTGCTGGGCGTGGACTGCTTTGTCAGCCGTTCGGGTTACACCGGTGAAGACGGTTTCGAAATTTCCGTACCCGCCACCAACGCCGAAGCCCTGGCTCGAGCCCTGCTCGCTGAAGCCGAAGTGGCCGCCATCGGCCTGGGCGCCCGCGACTCCCTGCGCCTGGAAGCGGGTTTGTGCCTGTACGGCCACGACATGAATACTGAAACCACCCCGATCGAAGCGAGTCTGCTGTGGGCGATCTCCAAGCCACGTCGCGCTGATGGTGCACGGGCCGGCGGTTTCCCTGGCGCCGAAAGCGTATTCGCCCAGCAACAGGCAGGCGTGAGCCGCAAACGTGTAGGTCTGCTACCACAGGAACGTACACCCGTGCGCGAAGGCGCCGAGATCGTCAACGAAGCCGGCGACATCATCGGCAGCGTCTGCAGCGGTGGTTTCGGGCCTACCTTGGGCGGCCCGCTAGCCATGGGTTACGTCGACAGCGCTTACATCGCACTGGACACACCGGTCTGGGCGATCGTTCGTGGGAAAAAGGTGCCTTTGCTTGTAAGCAAAATGCCATTTGTTCCACAACGCTACTATCGCGGCTGATTGAATGTTCCTATAAGTAACGCGGTTGCGTTAACGGTGCACTAATGTGTAACGCAACCGCCATAAAATAGTGCATTGTTTGGCTATAAGCTTCGATTATGAACTTTGCTTATAACGATCGAAAACAATTGAACAAGGTTAGTGAATAAGGCCCCACTAGTGGACTTACTTTGCCATCAACCTGAGGAAATACGGGGCCTACACGGGGCTTGTTTTTTCTCCCGTAGTTGGCGTAGAGTTTGTTCACTGTGTTTGCATGGGTCGCTTGGAATCGTGACCTGGGCAGTAGCCTACAAGTTAGCTACATCCCGTTCGACGTCTTCTTACTCTCCTGCAACCAGCCCCAGTACTCTTTCATGAGAAGGAGACTGTCATTAATTTTTGCGTCAAAGGAAATAAGAAATGTCCCAACGTCAGAGCGGTACCGTCAAGTGGTTTAACGACGAGAAAGGTTTTGGTTTTATCACTCCTGAAAGCGGTCCGGATCTGTTCGTGCATTTCCGCGCCATTCAGGGCAACGGCTTCAAGAGCCTGAAAGAAGGCCAGAAAGTGACTTTCATCGCCGTGCAGGGCCAGAAAGGCATGCAGGCTGACGAAGTACAAGCAGAAGCCTAATCTTCTGTAACGAAAAAGCCTCTGATGCTGACATCAGGGGCTTTTTTGTGCGCGTAAATCCGTAAAATGGCTTCTTTTTCGCCGAGAGCCTGCCATGTCGAAACACCTGCTTACCCCCCAGGGCGACTTTCCTGCCGCTGGCCTGGGTCGTCGCCTGGCAGCCATGTTCTATGATTTCCTGCTGTGCACCGCCCTGCTGATCGTCACCAGCGGCATCTACAAGATGATCCAGATGGCGATCATCGGCGAAGAAAGGATGCGCACCCTTACCGAAGCCGGGGCGCTGGACGGCGATCCCCTGCTCTCCACGGTCCTGCTGTTCGTACTGTTCGGCTTCTTCGCCAAATTCTGGACCTGGTCCGGTCAGACCCTGGGCATGCAGGTCTGGTGCATCCGCGTGCAGAATGCCGATGGCTCGTCCATCAGCCTGTGGCAGGCCCTGCTGCGCTTTGTGGTGTCGATTGCTTCGTTGCTGTGCGTTGGCCTGGGTTTCTTCTGGTCGCTGTTCGACAAACAGAAACGCAGCTGGCATGACATCTACTCCAATACCGAACTGGTGCGGATTCCGAAGAAGACCAAGTAATCCCTGAACACACAAACCAATGTGGGAGCGGGCTTGCTCGCGAAGGCGTAGTGTCAGCTGATATCAATGCTGACTGACACTACGCCTTCGCGAGC
>NZ_JAHBDE010000064.1:0-3334 GCF_019956175.1 Pseudomonas sp. BF-R-30
AAAACAAAACCCCTACCTGCATACGCAGATAGGGGTTTCGGAATTTAATCTTGACGATGACCTACTCTCACATGGGGAAACCCCACACTACCATCGGCGATGCATCGTTTCACTGCTGAGTTCGGGATGGGATCAGGTGGTTCCAACGCTCTATGGTCGTCAAGAAATTCGGGTACTGAGTCGTGGCCGGTCGGCCTCGCTTCAGCAAATTGGGTATGTGATAAAAATCGGTGTTTTGTGAGCGTCGAACTTTCGGTTCTTTCGTCTTCACACACCGCAATCTGATGCTCTTTCGAGTAGTCAAATTGCTTGGGTGTTATATGGTCAAGCCTCACGGGCAATTAGTATTGGTTAGCTCAACGCCTCACAGCGCTTACACACCCAACCTATCAACGTCGTAGTCTTCGACGGCCCTTCAGGGGACTCAAGGTCCCAGTGAGATCTCATCTTGAGGCAAGTTTCCCGCTTAGATGCTTTCAGCGGTTATCTTTTCCGAACATAGCTACCCGGCAATGCCACTGGCGTGACAACCGGAACACCAGAGGTTCGTCCACTCCGGTCCTCTCGTACTAGGAGCAGCCCCTCTCAAATCTCAAACGTCCACGGCAGATAGGGACCGAACTGTCTCACGACGTTCTAAACCCAGCTCGCGTACCACTTTAAATGGCGAACAGCCATACCCTTGGGACCGGCTTCAGCCCCAGGATGTGATGAGCCGACATCGAGGTGCCAAACACCGCCGTCGATATGAACTCTTGGGCGGTATCAGCCTGTTATCCCCGGAGTACCTTTTATCCGTTGAGCGATGGCCCTTCCATACAGAACCACCGGATCACTAAGACCTACTTTCGTACCTGCTCGACGTGTCTGTCTCGCAGTCAAGCGCGCTTTTGCCTTTATACTCTACGACCGATTTCCGACCGGTCTGAGCGCACCTTCGTACTCCTCCGTTACTCTTTAGGAGGAGACCGCCCCAGTCAAACTACCCACCATACACTGTCCTCGATCCGGATAACGGACCTGAGTTAGAACCTCAAAGTTGCCAGGGTGGTATTTCAAGGATGGCTCCACGCGAACTGGCGTCCACGCTTCAAAGCCTCCCACCTATCCTACACAAGCAAATTCAAAGTCCAGTGCAAAGCTATAGTAAAGGTTCACGGGGTCTTTCCGTCTAGCCGCGGATACACTGCATCTTCACAGCGATTTCAATTTCACTGAGTCTCGGGTGGAGACAGCGCCGCCATCGTTACGCCATTCGTGCAGGTCGGAACTTACCCGACAAGGAATTTCGCTACCTTAGGACCGTTATAGTTACGGCCGCCGTTTACCGGGGCTTCGATCAAGAGCTTCGCGTTAGCTAACCCCATCAATTAACCTTCCGGCACCGGGCAGGCGTCACACCCTATACGTCCACTTTCGTGTTTGCAGAGTGCTGTGTTTTTAATAAACAGTCGCAGCGGCCTGGTATCTTCGACCGGCGTGGGCTTACGGAGCAAGTCCTTCACCCTCACCGGCGCACCTTCTCCCGAAGTTACGGTGCCATTTTGCCTAGTTCCTTCACCCGAGTTCTCTCAAGCGCCTTGGTATTCTCTACCCAACCACCTGTGTCGGTTTGGGGTACGGTTCCTGGTTACCTGAAGCTTAGAAGCTTTTCTTGGAAGCATGGCATCAACCACTTCGTGTTCCAAAGGAACACTCGTCATCAGCTCTCGGCCTTAAGATCCCGGATTTACCTAAGATCTCAGCCTACCACCTTAAACTTGGACAACCAACGCCAAGCTGGCCTAGCCTTCTCCGTCCCTCCATCGCAATAACCAGAAGTACAGGAATATTAACCTGTTTTCCATCGACTACGCTTTTCAGCCTCGCCTTAGGGACCGACTAACCCTGCGTCGATTAACGTTGCGCAGGAAACCTTGGTCTTTCGGCGTGGGTGTTTTTCACACCCATTGTCGTTACTCATGTCAGCATTCGCACTTCTGATACCTCCAGCAAGCTTCTCAACTCACCTTCACAGGCTTACAGAACGCTCCTCTACCGCATCATCCGAAGATGATACCCGTAGCTTCGGTGTATGGTTTGAGCCCCGTTACATCTTCCGCGCAGGCCGACTCGACTAGTGAGCTATTACGCTTTCTTTAAAGGGTGGCTGCTTCTAAGCCAACCTCCTAGCTGTCTAAGCCTTCCCACATCGTTTCCCACTTAACCATAACTTTGGGACCTTAGCTGACGGTCTGGGTTGTTTCCCTTTTCACGACGGACGTTAGCACCCGCCGTGTGTCTCCCATGCTCGGCACTTGTAGGTATTCGGAGTTTGCATCGGTTTGGTAAGTCGGGATGACCCCCTAGCCGAAACAGTGCTCTACCCCCTACAGTGATACATGAGGCGCTACCTAAATAGCTTTCGAGGAGAACCAGCTATCTCCGAGCTTGATTAGCCTTTCACTCCGATCCACAGGTCATCCGCTAACTTTTCAACGGTAGTCGGTTCGGTCCTCCAGTCAGTGTTACCTAACCTTCAACCTGCCCATGGATAGATCGCCCGGTTTCGGGTCTATTCCCAGCGACTAGACGCCCTATTAAGACTCGCTTTCGCTACGCCTCCCCTATTCGGTTAAGCTCGCCACTGAAAATAAGTCGCTGACCCATTATACAAAAGGTACGCAGTCACCCAACAAAGTAGGCTCCCACTGCTTGTACGCATACGGTTTCAGGATCTATTTCACTCCCCTCTCCGGGGTTCTTTTCGCCTTTCCCTCACGGTACTAGTTCACTATCGGTCAGTCAGTAGTATTTAGCCTTGGAGGATGGTCCCCCCATATTCAGACAAAGTTTCTCGTGCTCCGTCCTACTCGATTTCATGACTAAGAGATTTTCGCGTACAGGGCTATCACCCACTATGGCCGCACTTTCCAGAGCGTTCCGCTAATCTCAAAGCCACTTAAGGGCTAGTCCCCGTTCGCTCGCCACTACTAAGGGAATCTCGGTTGATTTCTTTTCCTCAGGGTACTTAGATGTTTCAGTTCCCCTGGTTCGCCTCTTGCACCTATGTATTCAGTACAAGATAACCATCTTATGATGGCTGGGTTCCCCCATTCAGACATCTCCGGATCAAAGTCTGTTTGCCGACTCCCCGAAGCTTTTCGCAGGCTACCACGTCTTTCATCGCCTCTGACTGCCAAGGCATCCACCGTATGCGCTTCTTCACTTGACCATATAACCCCAAGCAATCTGGTTATACTATGAAGACGACATTCGCCGAAAATTCGAATTTCTCAACTAAGAGAACTCACAAATTTTACCTTAGCCTGATCCGTTACCAGTGAAAGTAACG
>NZ_JAHBDE010000065.1:0-2953 GCF_019956175.1 Pseudomonas sp. BF-R-30
ACCATGTCTTCGATGACCTTTTTAGCGTCGCCGAACACCATCATGGTCTTGTCCAGGTAGAACAGTTCGTTGTCCAGGCCGGCGTAGCCGCTGGCCATCGAGCGCTTGTTGACGATGATGGTCTTGGCCTTGAACGCTTCGAGGATCGGCATGCCGGCAATCGGCGATTTCGGATCGTTCTTCGCGGCCGGGTTGACCACGTCGTTGGCGCCCAACACCAGTACCACGTCGGCCTGGCCGAACTCGGAGTTGATGTCGTCCATCTCGAACACCTGGTCGTAAGGCACTTCGGCCTCGGCCAGCAACACGTTCATGTGGCCGGGCATACGACCGGCAACCGGGTGGATCGCATACTTCACGGTCACGCCGCGATGGGTCAGCTTCTCGGTCAGCTCTTTCAGTGCGTGCTGCGCACGTGCCACCGCCAGACCGTAGCCCGGCACGATGATCACGGTGTCGGCGTTGGTCAGCAGGAAGGTCGCGTCGTCGGCCGAACCGGACTTCACCGGACGGGCTTCTTTCGAACCCGCCGGGCCGGCCGCGTCCGCCGTATTGCCGAAGCCCCCGAGCAGCACATTAAAGAAGGAGCGGTTCATCGCCTTGCACATGATGTACGAGAGGATTGCACCGGACGAACCTACCAGCGAGCCGGCGATGATCAGCATCGAGTTGTTCAGCGAGAAGCCGATGCCCGCCGCTGCCCAGCCGGAGTAGCTGTTGAGCATCGACACGACCACGGGCATGTCCGCGCCGCCGATCGGGATGATGATCAGCACGCCGAGCACGAAGGCCAACGCCAGCATCACGCCGAAAGCGGTGTAGTCGCCGGTGAGCATGAACGTCACGCCCAGGCCCAGTGTGGCCAGGCCCAGCAGCAGGTTCAGCTTGTGCTGGCCACTGAACTGTACCGGTGCACCCTGGAACAGGCGGAACTTGTACTTGCCAGACAGCTTGCCGAAGGCGATCACCGAACCGGAGAAGGTGATTGCACCGATGGCGGCACCGAGGAACAGTTCCAGGCGGTTACCGGCCGGGATCGCGTCACCGAGTTGCTTGACGATGCCCAGCGACTGCGGTTCGACCACGGCAGCCACGGCGATGAACACCGCGGCCAGGCCGATCATGCTGTGCATGAAGGCGACCAGCTCCGGCATCTTGGTCATTTCAACGCGTTTGGCCATGATCGAACCGGCGGTGCCGCCGATCAGCAGGCCGACGATCACGTAGACGATACCGTCCTGGGCCAGTTCGGCACCGAGCTTGTAGATCAGGCCGACCGTGGTGAGGATCGCCAGGCCCATGCCGAGCATGCCGAACAGGTTGCCACGGCGCGACGTGGTGGGGTGCGAGAGGCCCTTGAGCGCCTGGATGAAGCAGACCGAGGCGATCAAATACAGGGACGTAACCAGGTTCATGCTCATGCTTGCTGCACCTCGGCCTTGACTGCTTCAGCTTTGGCGGCCGGAGCTTTTGCCGGCGCTTTCTTCTTGAACATTTCCAGCATGCGGCGGGTGACCAAAAAGCCACCGAATACGTTGACCGCGGCCAGGGCCACGGCCAGGGTGCCCATGGTCTTGCCCAGTGGCGTCACGGTGAGGGCGGCGGCCAGCATGGCACCGACGATCACGATCGCCGAGATCGCGTTGGTCACCGCCATCAACGGGGTGTGCAGCGCAGGCGTGACGTTCCAGACCACGTGGTAACCGACATAGATCGCCAGCACGAAGATGATCAGGTTGTAGATACCGTCAGAGATCAGCATGTCTTCCATTGTTTTTATCCTCAGCCGTTCTTGCGCACGATCTGGCCGTCGCGGCACATCAGGCACGCGGCGACGATATCGTCTTCAAGGTTGATCACCAGTTGTCCTTCTTTATCGAACAACAGTTTCATGAAGTCCAGCAGGTTGCGGGCGTACAGCGCCGAAGCGTCAGCCGCCACGGCGCTGGCCAGGTTGGTCGGGCCCACGATGGTCACGCCGTTTTCGACGACCACCTGGTCGGCCACGGTCAGCGGGCAGTTGCCGCCCTGGGCGGCCGCGAGATCGATGACCACCGAACCCGGTTTCATCTGGGCCACGGTTTGCGCGCTGAGCAGCGTCGGTGCCTTGCGGCCCGGAATCAGCGCGGTGGTGATAACGATGTCCGCCTGCTTGGCGCGTTCGTGCACGGCCGCGGCCTGGCGCTGCATCCAGCTGGCCGGCATCGGGCGAGCGTAACCGCCGACACCGACGGCGCATTCGCGCTCTTCATCGGTCTCGTAAGGCACGTCGACGAACTTGGCGCCGAGGGATTCGATCTGTTCTTTTACCGCAGGACGCACGTCAGACGCTTCGATCACCGCCCCCAGGCGCTTGGCGGTAGCGATGGCCTGCAAACCGGCCACACCGGCACCCAGAATCAGCACGCGGGCCGCTTTCACGGTGCCCGCAGCGGTCATCAGCATTGGCATGAAACGCGGGTAGTAGTGAGCGGCCAGCAACACAGCCTTGTAGCCGGCGATGTTGGCTTGCGACGACAGTACGTCCAGGCTCTGGGCGCGGGAGGTGCGCGGCGCGGCTTCCAGGGCAAAGGCGGTAATGCCGCATTCGGCCATTTTGGCGATGGTTTCATTGCTGAACGGATTGAGCATGCCCACCACTACGGTGCCGCTCTTGATCAGGGCGAGCTCGCTGTCGCTGGGGGCGACGACTTTGAGAATCAGCTCGGCAGCAAACGCATCGTTGGCGCTGCCAATGCTTGCGCCTGCCGCTTCATAGGCACTGTCGACAACGCTGGCATTGATGCCGGCGCCGCTTTGTACAGTGACCTTATGGCCCTGGCCGATCAGCTTCTTGATGGTTTCCGGGGTTGCAGCAACCCGTGTTTCACCGGTCTGGGTTTCGAGAGGAACACCAATGTGCACGTCAAATCTCCTGCGTGATCTTATTGAGTAAACCCATGCACTACGGATG